>DATICC010000026.1:0-3676 GCA_035457045.1 Woeseiaceae bacterium
CCGGTTGCGTGATCGAACTTCGTGTAGCAATTGTTCGGGCGGAACGGTCTGCCGGTGACCGAAGGATGTGGTGGAACGGAGAGGTCGACCGTCGGCATGAAGCCGTAACGGTAGGGAATCGTCTGGTAGCGGTCGTCCTGGCGCGGCAGCACGCCGGTCTCGGGATAGAGAGGCTGCATGTCGTAGCTGTCCGACTTCTTCGACAGGTCGACGGACAGCCGAGTTACGACCCCGGCCGCGCCGACCGGGTCAAACGGTTCGCCGTGCAGGTTCGGAAAGAACGGAAACTGGTTTTTCCTGGCCATGTCCATGTCGACGTAACACTTGTCGCCGTCGGACCAGGCGCCCATGACGTGCGTCGCGCAGCGTTCCGGGCCCTTGTACCAGCGAAGATCGCTCCCGTCTCCGTGCCGTCGCATCACACCGAACCAGGACGGTAGCGTCGAGTCCCACGCAAAATGCACGCCGCCCGCCTTCATCTGCGCGAGGTTCATCGCCATGGGTATGGCGAGAAAGGCGATGTGGTTCTGCGTGACCGCGAAATCGTGCAGCATGCCGACATAGGGCGCCTTGATCCACGATTCCCGCGTGAGATTGCCTGCGCGATCGATTGTGATAATCGCGACATCGGCCGATCCCAGCCCCTTCGCTTCGTAACCGAAGGCGATCATCTCGCCGGTTTCCGGATCGATCTTGGGATGCGCCGTGAACGTACGGCTGCTGAGCTTGCCGCCGAAAGTGACGTAGTCGTCCGTCGTCTCCAGCGTCAGCGCATCCATCGCGACCGGCGGGCTGTCCTCCTTCAATGCCAGCAGGCGGCCGGCGTGGTAGACGACCGTGGTATTGGCGGTGCCGCGGCTGACCTTCTCGAGGCCCGCATCGTCGGTGAACGGGTTGCGGTACATGCCGAACATCGCGCGGCCCGCGCGCCGCTGAACCTTGAATCGCTGCGTGCGTACGTAGCGGCTTTTGAGATTTACGCGGCCGCCCGAGAAGCGAAACAGGCTGACATGGCCTTCGCCGTCGAAAGGAATATTCTGCGGAAACTTCGGCGGATACTGGAAATCCGGGCCGACCCGGTAGAACGCCCCGTTCAGGTCATCGGGAATACGCCCTTCCACTTCACAATCAACCAGGTCGATTTCGGCCCGGAACGTGGGGATGGCGGGCATTCGCGCCGTCTCAGGCCACCGCGCGGTTGCCGGCGAGATTGCGCTGCCGGTATTCCCTCGGCGTAAGGTCGTAGCGCGAGCGGAATGCGCGCCCGAAATGCGTCGCACTGCTGAAGCCGAAGTCAAACGCAATCGAGGTGATCGTACGCTTGCGCTGCGACTGCGAGGTCAGCGCCCGCGCACATTCCTCGAGCCGCCGGCGCAGGATGTAGCGGGCCACCGTCTCGTCTTCCTCCGAGAACAGGTGATGCAGGTAGCGCGTCGTGATGCGGAAGGCACTCGCGATCCGCGTCGGCGTCAGGCTGGAGTCGCCGAGGTGCTCCTCGATGTAATGGATGATCCGCACCCGGTGCGCCGCGCCGAGCGAGCTGTGATCGATGGTCGATCCCAGCAGCTGGCGGTAGGAACTTGCGAGCAGCCCGAGGATGGCATCGGTGACGCCCGCACTGATTTCGAATTCACGATCTTCCTGGCAATGCCGCCAGACATCGGAAAGAAAATCAGACAGCAGGCCGCCGATACCATTGCTGCCCGACAGCCGTTTTGCGGCGATGCTCTGCGGGTACTGGATATAGCGGCGCAGCAGGTCGTAGGGAAAGCCGAAAACCAGCATGCGGTTTGCTTGTTCGAAGACGATTTCGTAAGGCCGGCTGTTGTCGCAGATTGTGATGTCGCCGGGGCGCAGCCGGGCTTCTCGCTGGTCCTGCCGGTAGATGCTTTCGCCTTCCAGCTGCAGGTGCAGGAAATGCATCTGGAATCGCGATCGCGCAACCTGTTCGCGCGAGTGCCGCAGGACCTGCGGTTCCGAGTAGATCTCGGCCACGCTGACGCGGCCTTTGCCGGCCCGCGAGAGCTGCGCGGTGAAGTCGATCAGGCTGGGAGAGCGGGAGTCGAACGCCGCGATGGTGTCCGTGCCGACGTTGTTCCAGTACGCGGCCTTGCGTGGAACTGCAAGTCCGGCGGTCACGATCGTTTCCGGTTGTGCCATGAATCCCCCCGAATTCAGTACTATGCCGCGATTCGACGATCGCCCGTCCTGATGGTGGACTGCGACTCGCCTGGCGTTTTGACAGCTATCCGACCCGAGATTACTATATCACGAACCGAACCGTGCGGTTTGGCCGTCCAGTTGTCAACCGCAACGGCTGCCGTGCGCCAACTGCCGGCCGCTGGCGACAAGGTGCCATACAGGAGTCCTTGACCATGCCACCCGAAAAGGACCGTCACCCGGGCCCGGTCAATGCCCCCAATCCGCATGCCAAAGCGGCGCTCAGCGCCGGCGGGGCTTAGGGCGTGTCCTTTGTCCGCATCGCGACAGAGGAAGCCTTTGCAACGGCGGGACTCTTCGATTGCTACCGGCGCATCATCGAAAAAAAATCGGTGGACGACCCGGGTTTCTACAGCCTCTGGGGCCACTACCTGACGCACGACGGCCCTCGCGCAACGGACATCCGGCGAAAGCTGCTCGATCTCGGCGAGGAACGATTGCACGACATGGACGGTTGCGGCATCGCCCGGCAGATTGTTTCCCTCACGGCGCCAGGCGTGCAGATTCTTGATACTGCCACGGCGGCGTCCATCGCCGCGCAGTCCAATGACCAGCTGGCGGAAGCGGTTGCGCGGCATCCGGACCGGTTTACCGGCCTCGCGGCCATGGCGCCGCAGGATCCCGCCCGCGCCGCCAGCGAGATCGAGCGCGCCGTCTCGAGGCTCGGGTTCCGCGGCGTGATCCTGAATTCGCATACGCACGGTGAGTACTTCGACGACACGAAATTCTGGGAGATCTTCGAAGTCGTCGAACAGCTCGACGTGCCGATCTACCTGCACCCGAACACGCCATCGCCGCGGCTGATCGGCCCGATGCTGGACCGCGGGCTGGACGGCGCAATTTACGGATTCGGGGTGGAAACCGGCCTGCACCTGTTGCGCATCATCGTGAGCGGGGTATTCGACCGCTTCCCGCGAGCGCGTATCATCGTCGGCCACCTCGGTGAGGCATTGCCGTTCTGGCTGTTCAGGCTGGACTTCATGCACAACGCCATGGTGAAAGCCGGTCGGCACCCGGGTGTCAGGAAACTCGCGAAGCGTCCCAGCGACTACCTTCGCGAGAATGTCTGGATCACCACGAGCGGCATGGCGTGGGAACCGGCGATCATGTTCGTCAGGTCGGTGATCGGCGCGGCACACGTGATGTACGCGATGGATTATCCGTACCAGTTCGTGCCTGACGAAGTGAAAGTAACCGACGGCCTGCCGATTACGGACGAGGAAATGAAAGCGTTCTACCAGGGCAATGCAGAGTCCGTGTTTGCCCTGGGTATGGGCTAGACTATGGCGGAATCGACCGTGTCGGCCGCCTGTACAACAAACAACAATAGTAACGGTGACGCATGAACCGGCAACTGCTAGCCAAGAAAATTCCTGCCAACCAGCAGACCAAGAAACAGCAGGAAGTCCTGACGGTGGCATCCGAATACTTTCTCAGCCACGGCTACAAGGGCACG
>DATICC010000027.1:0-8778 GCA_035457045.1 Woeseiaceae bacterium
GAACGGCATTGCTGCCGATCATCGCTGGAAGCGGGTTATTCTGGCTTTTCATCGCCTATATCGCGGTGCGCTGGCTGTTCAGTCCGATCGACTCCATTCGCGAAGGGGCAGCGAGAATAGGGAAAGGCGACTTCGGCCATCGCATCACCGGCTATCGCAAGGACCAGCTTGGCGACTTGGCAGAAGACGTCAACAAACTCGCCTCGGATGTACGCGGCATGCTGGATGCCAAAAGGCACTTGTTGCTCGGCATCAGCCACGAACTTCGATCGCCGTTGTCCAGGTTGAAACTTGCGCTGGAGTTCCTGCCGGATGGCGATCAGAAAGAGGACTTGCGCGTCGAGATCGCAGAGATGGAGCAGATCGTATCAACACTGCTCGAGGCCGAGCGCTTGAATACGCGCCACGCGCCGCTCAACAGAACGCCGGTGGTCGTGCGCGAGCTCGTCGAGCAGCTCATTGCTCACTACTTCGAACGGGATGCGGGCAGAATCGAGCTCGTATTCGATGACGACTCGCTGGTTGCCGGCGTCGACGATACCAGGCTGATCCTGCTGATAAAGAACCTGCTCAGCAACGCGTTGCGCTACTCCGATGCGGCGGCGGGCCCCGTCACTTTGCAGGCCTCGCTGGAGGGGAACGAGCTGGTGGTCAGCGTGCGAGACCGCGGACCGGGTTTTTCGCCGAGCCAGGCGGAACATATCGGCGAGCCATTTTTCCGCGGCGATCCCTCACGTACCCGCCAGACGGGCGGGACCGGCCTCGGCCTTTATATCGCCAGGCTGGTTGCCGAAGCCCACGGCGGCCGCCTGTACCTGGACCGGAACTGCACGGCCGGCGCCTGCCTCGTGGCCAGGTTGCCAGTTTCTCTGCCTGGGTCGCCGCCCGAATCAACTGCCTGATATACAAAGGGTATAGCGCCCTCTGGCAGCGCTTTTGGCTCCGGAGTACGATTGGCGGCGAACTTTGCGCCTGTTGGAAGAATAATAATGATTCGGGCGACTACACATTCACTCCTGTCGGCAATTGTTGGCCGCTGTTACGACGGCGACAGTTCTGCTTTAACCTCAAAGCGGCGTCGACTTGCGATCTGCTATCTGTCTAACACAATAAGAAAGGACGGTTACCATGAAGAAACAAGGCCCAACGGTCGACGTTGACGGCAAGCGCACCGTGCTCTGGTATTTCACTGGCAAGGTATTGTCATCACAGAAGCAAAAAGAGACTCAGATCAGTAGCCAGTCTTACGGGACACAGGGCAACCCACAGGTCCATGTGTCGTCTTCTACGGTTGATCACCATGAATTCTTCCTTGCCGACGAAAGCGGCAAAGAGGAAGGCTTCAAGATGGTCAACTTCGACTTTCCGTGCCGCCAGGGCCAGACACTGTCTGTCGTCTGGGGTGTGCCGGAAGGTGCCGGCGCCGGTCCGTTCTTGCACGTTCGCAATCACAACACGGAAGAGCACCACCAGATCGATCCGAATTACATCGCCAATACGTTCAGAAAGCCCGGCTGGATGATCTGGGGTAGCGGCGTGGGCCTGGTGATCGTCACCAGTCCGTTTCTCGGCCCGGCATGTCTGCTCACGATATTCATCCCCTTCTTTTACTTTCGCTGGCGATCGCGCAAAGCGGCCAAGGGACTGCTCGCAAGCAAGGAATTGACCCAGCTTGACGGAGAGCTCGCACGCATAAAACCAATGGCCGCCTGATCGGGGGGGGACAAATTAGGGGTCACCGTCCCCTGATTTGTCGATATACCTTTCCGTTATCGGACCGTAAGCATCGATACGGCGGTCCCGGAAGAACGGCCAGCCGTGCCGTGTCCGGCTCATTTCGCCGAGATCCAGCTCTTCGACCATGACGCATTCGCGGTCTACCGGCGCGCGGCAGAGTATCCTGCCATCCGTCGCGGCCATGAAACTCTGCCCCCAGAACTGGATGCCGCCCGTACCGCGCGGATCCGGCTCGAAGCCGATGCGATTGACTGCGACGACGAAACAGCCGTTGGCAACGGCGTGTGAGCGCTGGATGGTCTCCCAGGCCTGGTGCTGGTTGGTGCCAAACTCATCCTTTTCTTCCGGGTGCCACCCTATCGCTGTCGGATAGAACAGGATTTCTGCGCCTTTCAACGCCGTGAGCCTTGCCGCCTCTGGGTACCACTGGTCCCAGCAGATCAGCACGCCGAGTTCCGCTTTGTCCGTATCAAATGTCTTGAAGCCAAGGTCTCCCGGCGTAAAGAAGTATTTCTCGTAGTAGCGCGGATCATCGGGAATGTGCATCTTTCGGTACTTGCCGATGTAGCCGTGCTTGCCATCAACGACAGCCGTCGTATTGTGGTAGAGGCCAGGGGCGCGTTTCTCGAACAGGCTGACGATGATCGCCACGTCGTGGTGCGCGGCAACTTTGGCAAACGCCTCTGTGCTCGGCCCCGGTATGGCTTCCGCGAGCCCGAACCAGGCCGCGTCCTCGCTCTGGCAGAAGTAGCGGGAGCGAAAGAGCTCCGGGAGGCAGATCACCTGTGCGCCTTTGCCAATCGCATCCTCCGTCATTGCGAGCGCTTTGTTCATGTTCTCGTCGGGATTGTCGGAGCAGCTCATCTGCACCATGCCCACCCGGACCGTCCCCGCATTGTCAGTCTTTTTCATTGCGCTTCTCTTCTTACATACGGCCGCGGGGATCGATATAGGTTTCTTCCTTGAAGCAGGCCATGTACTGGTCGAGTATTTCCATGCCGCGTTTCGGCCGAACCGCGCCAGACTCGATTTTTTCCTTGATCAGATTCTGCATGCGCCTTTGCAGGTCATTCGGAAAGTACTGCACCTGCGCCAGGATCTCCTGCACCTCGGTGCCCGGGATGACCTTCTCGACCCAGAAGTTTCCCTCCTCGTTGGCATCGCCGTAGATGTGTGCCTCGGCGACGCGGCCGAACAGGTTGTGCGAGTCGCCCATGATGTCCTGGTAGGCGCCCATGAGGAAAAAGCCGAGAAAATACGGCTCCCCCGGCCGCAAGGGATGCAATTCGAGAAACTGCTTGTCCGGGTTCGAGGAAACGTATTGGCTGACCTTGCCGTCGGAATCGCAGGTGAGGTCGACCAGCAGTGCGCGCCTGGTCGGACGCCGGTCGAGATGGTCGAGCGGCATGATAGGGAAGGCCTGGTCGATGGCCCAGTGATCGAGCATCGACTGGAACACCGAAAAATCGCACAGGTACTGGTCGATCAGCTTGTCTTCGAGTTCGTGCATTTCTACCGGCGGCGGATCCGGGTCGATTGCACGCAGATGCCCGAGAGCCGCCGAGCAACTGCTCCAGTACAGGCGCTCCACCAGCGCATTCTGCTCCAGCGACAGGTATCCCATGCTGAACAAGGTAGAGGCTTCGCTGTGGATCTCCACGACATCGTGATAAGCCTCGAGGACCTCGCCGATGTCCAGGCTGCCCTCGGCGGCCGCACGCAGCGATTGCAGGATTTCACTCAAGGTGCGCGCCATGCGATGCGAGCCTTTCGGGGCCTTGTAGTCGTCCGGCACGCGGTCCTTCTGGTACGCGCCGAGCGTCTCGACGATCAGTACGGAGTGATGGGCCGTGATTGCCCGGCCGCTTTCCGAAACCAGCACGGGATGCGGCACGTTTCGCGTGTCACACACCTCCATGATGGCGGAAACGACCGCATTTGCGTACTCCTGCAACGAATAGTTGATGCCGCCGTCGAACCCACCGGAATAGTTGACACCGAGGCCGCCGCCGACATCCATGTAACGAATCGGCAGGCCGCGGTTCACCAGCTCGGCATAGATCTGCGTGATCTCCTTGGCCGCCTGTTTCAGCTGCTGTATGTCGGAGATCTGGCTGCCGAGGTGAAAGTGCAGGAGCACGAACGAGTCACCCGCGCCGGCCGCCTCCAGGCGTTCCACCAGCTCCAGGAGCTCGGGCAGCGAAATGCCGAACTTCGACCGGTAACCTCCGGAGTCGGCCCATCTGCCTGCGCCCCCGGTCCTCAAGCGTATGCGAACGCCGAACTGCGACTTGCCATCCGAGTCGGCGGCCAGCGCCATCAGCTGTTCAAATTCGCCGAATTTTTCCATGACGGGTACGACGTTCTTGCCAAGCCTCTGTGCAGCAAGGATCAGGGACAGCATGGTCCTGTCCTTGACGCCATTGCAGATCAGCAGCGTTTCATCGGATGCGAGATGCGGCAGGGCGGCAATCAGTTCGGCTTTGGATCCGCACTCGAGTCCGAGGCCGTAGGGCGCGCCCGCGTCCAGCACTTCCTCGACGACTTCATGCAGCTGATTGACCTTGATCGGGTAAACACCGCGGTATACGTTCTTGTACTCGGCATAGGCAATCGCTTCCGCAAACGCTTCGTTGAGCCTGCGAACGCGGGAGCGCAATACGTCCTGGAACCGCAGCAGCAAAGGGAAATTGATATTGCGTCGGCGAGCTTCCGCGACCACGTCCATGATGTCGATGGTCAGGGGATCGTTGTCGAAGGGTTTTACGGCAACATGGCCCCGGTCATTGACCACGAAAAATCCGTCGCTCCACGCCTCGAGGCGATAGAGTTCGGCAGCGTCTTCCGGCGACCAGGCAATCTTGGCAGGAGTCGACAATTTACTGCTCGAGTACGCAGGCGAAAATCAACGGCGCGACTATGGTTGCGTCGGATTCGATGATGTATTTCGGCGTGCTTGCCGAGAGTTTGCCCCAGGTGATTTTCTCGTTCGGCACGGCCCCGGAATAGGACCCGTAGCTGGTGGTCGAATCACTTATCTGGCAGAAGTATCCCCATCGGGGTATGTCCGTTTTTCGCAGATCCTGCTGCAGCATCGGGACCACGCAGATCGGGAAATCGCCGGCGATGCCCCCGCCGATCTGGAAAAAACCGATCGAGGCACGCGACGTCGTCTTTTCGTACCAGTCAGCGAGCATCATCATGTACTCGATGCCGCCCCGCACGGTGTGCACGTTCTTGATCTCACCGGTAATGCAATGCGACGCATAGATATTGCCGAGCGTCGAGTCTTCCCAGCCGGGCACGATGATCGGCAGGTCGCGTTCGCAGGCAGCGGCAAGCCAGCTGTCCTTCGGATCGATCTGGTAGTGCTTCCTGAGTTTCCCGGATCTCAGCATCTGGTACATGAATTCGTGCGGAAAATACGCTTTCTTCTTGCTGTCAGCGTCGAGCCACAGGTCGAGAATGACATGCTCGATGCGGCGTATGGCTTCCTCCTCCGGAATGCAGGTGTCGGTGACGCGATTGAGGTGCCTGGCTAGCAGGGCCTCCTCGTCATCGGCCGTGAGCTGGCGGTAATGCGGAACCCGGACGTAATGGTCGTGCGCGACCAGGTTGAAAATATCCTCCTCAAGGTTCGCTCCGGTACAGCAGATGGCATGTACCTTGTCCCTGCGGATCATTTCTGCGAGTGACAGCCCGAGTTCGGCAGTGCTCATCGCCCCCGCGAGCGTCATGAACATGACGCCGCCTTCGTCGAGATGCCGGACATACCCGTCGGCGGCATCGATCATGGCGGCCGCATTGAAATGACGGTAGTGGTGATGCACGAAATCGCGAATGGCGGTCATTGGACTGGTCTCCCTCCTGGGCCGGATATTTTTCAGAGTGTCGGCGGCGGACACGGCATCATCGGGCCGGCTGGCCCGGATCGAGCCGGATTTCCTGCAGGCGTGTATTAAACCACAGGTACCTGCTGTGTCAGGCAGTGAAATGTGCCAAGGCCCAGGACCAGGTCGGTGCAATCGATGCCGATGACTTCCCGGCCGGGGAAGCACAGTGCCAGCTTCGCCCGGTTCGGCGCATCCGCCGGGTCGTTGAAGGCCGGCATCAGCACGGCCTTGTTGCCGATGTAGAAGTTCGCGTAGCTGGCCGGCAGGCGGTCGCCCTCGAATTCGACCGGCCGAGGCATCTGCAATTCGATCACTTTCAGTGCTCGCCCGTCATCCAGGCGCACGGCGTCGAGGCGCTCGCGATTCTCGGCCAGCGCCAGGTAGTTCTCGTCCTTCGGGTTCTTCTCCACAACGGTCACGACCGTGTCCTCGGCGACGAATCGTGTGAGATCGTCGATATGGCCGTCCGTGTCGTCGCCGACGATGCCGTCGCCCAGCCAGATGATCTGGCGGACGCCCAGGTTCTCGCGCAGGCGTCGCTCGATGTCGTGGCGTTTCATCGACGGATTGCGATTCGGGTGCAGCAGGCACTGTTCCGTCGTCAGCAGCGCACCCGCACCGTTGACATCGATGGAGCCGCCTTCGAGCACCATGTCGATGCCCAGGCAGGACACGCCGAGCGCAGCGGCCATTTTCGGCGGTATCGCGTCGTCCAGGTCGAAGGGAGGATACTTGCCGCCCCAGGCGTTGTAGCGGAAGTCGAGCGCGAGCAACGATGCCTCAGGATTACGGCGGGTCACGAAGATGGCGCCGTGATCCCGACACCAGGCATCGTTGGTAGGAAATCGATGAAAGCGAACATGCTCCGGCCTTGCCTTGCCTTCCAGCATCGCAGCGACATGTTTTTCGTGAGCCTCGTCGAGGACGTTGATGCGCACCGTTTCCCCGGCGGAAAGACTGGCGACGAATTTCACCATCACCGGCTCGACCGGGGCGAATTTGCCCGGCCAGCTCTCCCTCTTGTGCGGCCAGGAAATCCAGGTCGCCTGGTGGGGCATCCACTCGGCCGGCATGGCGTAGCCCTGCGCCGCGGGTGCGGCGGACGGTGCCGGTTTCGTGGTGCTGCGAGTACCTTTGGACTTCAATCTCACCCCCGTCAGCGACTGAACTGATCGCATTCTCCCCGCCGGGTCCTGCCTTGTGCGGCCAACCAAAGAAAAAGCCCCCGGCAGGCGGGGGCTCGTCTTTGCGCGGTCCCCGAAGGTTAGTCCTTGAACTTGACCTCTTGCAATACGTAGGTGCTGCCGATCGTTCGCAACTGCTCGCGGTCGACACCCGCCATACGCACGTTCTCGCTGGATCCGAGAAGTCTTGCGCCCAGCTCCTCGAAATACTCGACTCCGCGATCGAATGCCGCCCAGTTCTTGTACGTGATTGTCAAATAGAGATCGGGCTCGCCTTCCCGCGCTGACGTATTCGAAAACATGCCAAAGGAAACAACATCCCCATCCTTGATCTGCAATTCATTGAACTTGCGCCATACGTTGTTGAGGTCGTTTACATAGGCGTTGAACATGCCGGGCTTGATATGCACCTCTGTAACCGCAACGATATTGCCGTTCTCCCATCCGCGCGTATGGTCCTGCGCGACAGCCATGCCACTTAGCGAGTAAATCGCCAGGCCGAAAATCGCACACCAGGTGCTTTTCTTCTTCATTTCAGTCATTCCTTATTTTGTTTGTGAAAGAGTAGAATTACCGGTAACACTTTGTTTGTGGCGGCGATAATACACGAACGCATCCGCTCCCAAGCAATCCTCTTGATTACTCTGTGAGACAGTCTGAATGAGAATGACCACTGGAATGCTCATGTTGGCCGTCGCGATGCTGGCGGCGTGCTCCCGATCAGGGGAAATCGAACCGGCAACCCTGGTGTTGACAAATGCCTACGTCTACACGGTCGATGACGCGCGCAGCGTCGCCGAAGCGGTGGCAATCAAAGGCAACACTATCGTCTTCGTCGGCACGAATGCCGATGCTGCCGCCTGGATCGGCGATGACACCGAGCAACGGGACATGGGCGGTGCGATGGTCATGCCGGGACTGCACGATATGCACATACACGCACTCGGCATCGTCGAGCCCGACATGTGTGATCTGAAGTCGGAGCCGCTGTCACTGGAGCAGATGGTGCCGGTGCTCCAGGACTGCATCGAACGATACGAGATTGCGCCGGGCGGCTGGCTCATCGTTGTGCAGTGGCCCTTCTCCAGGGGCAACCAGCCGAGCGAAAGCCTGCCGCATATTCGCGCGGCGCTGGATGCCGTATCGACCGAGCATCCGATTTTTCTCTGGGGCGACGACGGGCATCACGGTGCCGCGAACAGCATGGCCTTTGCGCTGGCACAGAACGCCACCGGCGAGGTCGTGGGTATCAATGCCTCGACGCTCGACACGGAATTTGCCGCATACAAACCGATGATCGCGGTGGATGCACTCGGCGAGCCCACCGGCGGCGTCAACGAGGATGCCCGGATGCTGATCCGGCCGAATTTTTTCGGGGACATGCTCGGCATGGGCGGCGCACCGGAAGACACCATGCCAAAGGTGGCGGCCAAGCTCGCGGCCAGCGGAATAACGACCATCCAGGATGCCATCGTCGATGGCGTTTCCATGGCGGCATACGACTGGCTGGAGACCAGCGGCATGATGACCTTTCGTCTTAAAGCGGCGCTGGGTGAGCCGCCGTCGGAGAACATCGACGACATCGACGCGCACCTCAAAACCCTGCAGGAGATACGCAAACAGCACGAAGGATCGCAGCTGATCCGCGCGGACGCGGTCAAGTTGTTTGCCGACGGCGTGCTCGAAGGTAACCCGCTGACAAAACCGCCGACGCTCCCCGTGGCCGCCATGCTGGAGAACTTCAGGCAACCGATCTTTGGCGGCAACATCGACGATGGTACCTTCGGCGTCCGCGGTTACGTCGACCAGGGCCGGGATGTGTGCAAATCCGTGCAGGCGGACCCGCGGGCCTATACCGATGCCGGGCGGGTCAGCGCATTCGAGTCTGAATACGGCTTCTATCCCCAGCAGTGCATACCGACCAGCGGTGTCCTCGAGCACGAGGAGCCTTTTCTTCGCGCCTA
>DATICC010000028.1:0-2387 GCA_035457045.1 Woeseiaceae bacterium
CGCCACGAGGTGAAGGTCGATGCCGGCCGGGAGATCGCGGCCGATGCGCTCGACCTCGTCGGCCAGGCCTTCACCCAGTTGCAGGATATTGCCGCCACGGGTCATGGCCACGCCGATGCCGATCGCGCTTTGACCGTCGTAGCGGAAGGCAGGGCCCGGCGGATCTTCATAGCCCCGGCTGACGGTCGCGAAATCTTTTAACCGGAGCTGGCGGTCACCGGCGCGGACAGCGACATCCTCGACCGCCCGAACGGAATCCAGTGCGCCGCTGACGCGCATGATGATACGTTCATTCGGGGTCTCGATGACCCCGGAGGCGACCACGGCATTCTGGTTTCGCAGGGCCGCGGCAATCTGGTCCACATCGATGCCGAGGCCCGCCATTTGCCGGGTCGAGAAATCGATGGTCACGACTTCGTCCTGCACGCCGATCAGGTCGACCTTGCCGACATCCGCCACGCGCAACAACTCGGCGCGAACGAACTCGGCGTAATCGCGTAACTCACGGTACGTGAACCCGTCGCTGGTCAACGCATAAATCACACCGAAAACATCGCCGAAGTCGTCGTTGAAGAACGGCCCGATCGTACCGTTCGGCAGCGTGCCCCGCATGTCGTTGATTTTCTTTCGCACCTGGTACCACTGGTCCGGCACCTCGTCTGGCGGCGTGCTGTCCAGCAGGGTCACCATGAGCGTGGATTCGCCAGGCTTGGTGTAGCTGTTGATCACGTCCAGCCACTGCAGGGACTCAAGCGACTTCTCCATCCGGTCGGTGACCTGCTTCGCGGTCTGTTCCGCATCGGCGCCCGGCCACAGCGCACGCACGATCATCACTTTCATCGTGAACGGCGGATCTTCGTCGCGACCCAGGCTCTCGTAAGCCCGGATACCGGCAAACACCAGCACCGCCATCAGGAACCCGACCAGGGACTTGTGCGTCAGCGCCCAGGCTGACGCATTGAAGCCGGGCCGCGGCGGTACGGTCGCCGGCGGACCCGCACTGCTCACGGTTGCACCTCGTCCAGCAGGCGAACCTTCTCGTTACTCGCAAGCCGGTGCACGCCGGCCGTCACAACCCGGTCGCCGGCCCTCAAGCCGCTGGCTATCAACACGCCATCCGATTCGTAGCGATCGATCATTACCGGGCGCAGTTCGAGCGTGTAATCGCTGCGCACGACCCAGATGGCCGGATCACTGCCGGACTGGAACAATGCCGTGGCTGGCAAGCGAATGCTGCTGGTACCCTCGCCGCGCGGCAGCGTGACCGTGACGGTCATGCCGAGCCTCAGGTTCGGCGGTGGCTCGGGAATCGAGGCACGCACCTGGTAGGTGCGCGTAATCGGATCGGCACTCGGCGAGATCTCGCGAATCCGGGCACTGATCGTTACATCGGAGTCGCCGAGAGCTGCAATCTGCAGTTCCGAATTGCTGCGCAGTGCATCAATTCGGCTATCGGGCACATCGAACACCGCTTCGAGTTCGCTCGGGCGCGCGACGTTCATGACCGGTTGCCCCGCCGCGACCACGGAACCCGCCTCGGCCATCACTTCGGTCACAACGCCGTCGTGGTCTGAACGCAGGGTCGTATAGCTCAGGCGTTGCTCGCTAAGCCGCAGGTCCGCGGTTGCCTGCTCGACTCGCGACTGGCTGGTCTTGACCGCCGTCTGTTGCGTCAGGTAGGCGGCCCGGGTCGTCAGGCCGCGCTCCAGCAGGTCGCGGTATCGCGCCTCCTCCGACTGTGCACGGTCGAGTTCCGCCTGTGCAGCATTGACCGCCGACTTCGCCGCATCGAGCCCCAGTTGCTGGTCGGTACTGTCCAAGGTCGCCAGCACGTCGCCGCGCTTGACCAGGGTACCAACATCGACCGCGCGACGCGCAATCTTGCCGCTGACCTGGAAGCTCAGGTCGGTTTCGTAACGCGAGCGGATTTCTGCCGTGTACTGGCTCAATTGAATGTTCGACACGTCGTCGACCACCATGGTGCGTACCAGGCGAGGCTCGGGCGTGGACGGCGCCTCCTCGGCACCGCAGCTGGCCAATGCAGTGAGCAGCAATCCGCTCGCGGCCAGCACGATGATCCGATCGTCACCTTCCGAGCTGCGCAGCAATACTTTCAACATGTGGATTACCTTTCCGTGCCCGGGGGGCGGTTAAAAGATCCATGAGTCAGGAACCAGTCGTCGACCCTGTCGTGCCATGCTTCTCGCGAGAGCGGGTCCAGCAGGATGTCAAACTCGCTCATGGCGCGCAGCACGTCGACGAAATCGATGAGAAAGCTGTACTTCGCGTCGGCGGCTGCAAGATTCGCCTCCAGCGCAGTATCCTGTGCGTCGATAAGCTCGGTAACTGACACCGCGCCACGACCATAGGCATCCGTTACCATGTTG
>DATICC010000029.1:0-11744 GCA_035457045.1 Woeseiaceae bacterium
GGAACCGCAAGTGCAACAGATGTACGAGGACATCCTGGCGTTCCTCAGCCGATGGATTCCTCAGTACGTCAGCTTTCACCGCAGCTATCTGACGGTTGCGCTGGGCTGCACCGGCGGCCAGCACCGGTCGGTTTACATGACCGAAAAACTTGCCGCAGTACTGCGCGACCTGCACGAGCCGGTATTGACCCGCCACAACGAGATTGGCGCTCCCCCGCCCGGCTCCGACTGAAGAATCCCTTTCCCTGGGGTCCTGTATCCGGGCGGAGCTGTCACGATTGCCGCCTGTCAGACACTGCCCAGATCCCGCTGCACCCAATCCGGCGCGAACAACCTCGGTACTTCCTTGCCAGTGACGAAGTCAACGAGCTGGTCCCGCACCTTCATCGCGTCGTTGTAGCCTAGCCGAATCAGTTCACGCGTGTAGGACTGCTCGAACAGCAGGTAACTCAACAGCCTTCCTTCGCTGCGGCCACGGCCGCCGATGCCGCGCAGCAGCGCCCGCACCGGTCGCGGCATGTCCTTGCGAAACTCGAGAGCCAGATCGCGGAGATCGCGGCTCGGTACGACGATCATGGTATCGATCGGGCGCATCAGTGCCGAAACACCGCCACGTTTGTCCGGATCTACCGAATCCAGTAGCTGATTGATGCGCGTCATGCGCTCGAGATCCGAATAGAGTCCGTCCAGGAACAAGGTATCCAGCATGTAGCCGGCAATCTGCAGGAAGCTGGGAAACTCAGGCGGGCAATCGGGACTGCCTGGCGGGTCGGCTATTTCGTCGCGTACACCGACGACGAGAATGCGATCCGCACCAAGGTGAATTGCCGGGCTCAACGGTGTCGCCTGGCGCATTGCGCCGTCCCCGTAATATTCGCCCCTGATGCAAACCGGTGGAAAAATCAGCGGCACGGCAATGCTCGCCATGAGGTGATCCAGGTGTATTTCGGTGTTGATTCCCCGGCGGCGGGTTCTGGTCCAGGTGTTGTGATCCGGTTCCGCCTGGAAGAACGTTACTGACCGTGCGGAGCCATAACCGGCGGCGGTCACGGCCACCGCCTGCAAATAGCCTTTGTTGATCGACACCTGTATGCGCGGAAACCGGATGTTGCGACTCAGCAGTTCCGCAAGCGGCGAGTTGTCCAGAAGTGATCGCGGCATACCGACAAGGTTCCCCCCGAGCACGATGGCCGTGAGCCAGTGGAGGCTGCTTTTCAGCATGGTCCAGCTGTCGGTGCGGAATACCTGCTCGCTGCGGAAATCGCCCCAGACGGTTTCAAGCTCCGCGACCGCGGTGCGGAAGCGCCGGGCCTTGCTGGCCAGCACCACCGAATTGATTGCGCCCGCCGAAGTGCCGCTGAGGACATTGAAGGGGTTCACTGACCCGCACGGAAGTAACTCGGCTATCGCCTTCAGTACACCGACCTGAAAGGCGCCTCTTGCGCCGCCACCGGGCAGGACCAGTGCAGTTTTCCGGACTTCGGGGTGATTTTTCATTTGTCGGGCGTATTATAGTGCGTGCAGCGGCCAGCTGATCCCGTCGTCCGGTCGGCCCCTGGTCACTCAAGTGGCAGGGATTCGAGGAGCTTATACATGTATCGTGTTTCGTCGTCCAAGTGGTCCTGGTACCTGGCGTTGTCAATGATAATTGCAGGGCTTGCCCCCGCAATGGCAGACGAACTGGCCAGTGGCCAGCCGGCACCCGATTTCGAATTACCGGATCAGGACGGCCAATTGCGCTCGATCGAAGACTATCGCGGCCAGTGGGTCGCGCTGTATTTCTATCCGAAAGACGACACCCCGGGCTGCACGACCGAAGCGTGCGAGTTTCGCGATAACATTTTTGCTTTCAGGAACCTGAATTGCCAGATCCTCGGCGTCAGCCTGGACGATCAGGCGTCGCACGAAGAGTTCGCCGAGAAGTACAGTTTACCTTTCCCGTTGCTCGCGGATACCGAAGGGGTGGCTGCGGAGGCGTACGGAGTGAAAACGAACATGTTCGGAATGACCGTCGCCAAACGCGAGACTTTTCTGATCGACCCGCAGGGCAATATCGCCAAACATTACGCGAAAGTCGATCCCGAGAAGCACTCAGCCGAGTTACTCGCCGACCTCGAAAAGCTGACGCAGAACTAGATATTCTGTCCAGTCGGGCTCAGTGCAGCCGGCGAATTCCATCATCCAGTCCGCTAACCGTCAGAGGGAACATCCTGTCGTCCATCAGCTCGCGCGTCAGTTTGATGGAAGGTGTGTAATCCCAGCGCTGGCGTGGTTCCGGATTGAGCCAGATTGCCTTGGGATAGGTCTTCAGCAGCCGTTTGATCCAGACCGAGCCTGCCTCTTCGTTCCAATGCTCGACACTTCCACCGGGGTAGACGATCTCGTAAGGGCTCATGGTCGCATCGCCAACGAATACGAGCTTGTAATCCGATCCATATTTGTGGGTTATGTGCGACGTCGGAATTTTTTCCGCGTGCCGGCGCCGGTTGTCTTTCCACATGCTTTCATAAATGAAATTGTGAAAATAGAAATACTCCAGGTGTTTGAACTCGCTCCGTGCCGCGGAGAACATTTCTTCGCATACGCGGACGTGATCGTCCATTGAGCCACCGATGTCGAGGCACAACAGTACCTTGATGGCATTGTGCCGCTCGGGGACCATTCGAATATCCAGTAAACCCGCGTTGCGGGCCGTCTTGTCAATCGTGTCGTCCAGATCCAGCTGGTCTGCCGCTCCTTCCCGCGCGAATTTTCGGAGCTTTCGCAGCGCTAGTTTGATGTTGCGTGTCCCGAGCTCTACCTGATCATCGAGATTGCGATACTCCCGTCGATCCCATACTTTCGCGGCACGCCGGTTACGCGATCCTTGCTGCCCGATCCTTACACCCTCGGGGTTGTAACCATATGCGCCAAACGGTGAAGTACCGGCCGTACCGATCCATTTACTGCCACCCTCGTGCCGTCCCCGCTGTTCTTCCATCCGCTCACGCAGCGCCTCCATCAGTTGTTCGAAACCGCCGAGAGCCTTGATTCGCGCTCGTTCCTCGTCGGTCAACAACAATTCGGCCTGCCTGCGCAGCCATTCCTCGGGCACATCCATGACCAGGGTCCGGAAAGCGTCCTCGACACCGTGAAAATGCGCGGCAAATATCTGGTCGAACCGGTCGAAGAGCGTTTCGTCCTTGACCAGGCAGGACCGTGACAGGAAATAGAAATCATCGACGCTGGTACCGGCAATGCCGGCTTTCAGTGCCTCGAGAAGCGTCAGCAACTCCGTGATCGACGGCTTGAGGCCGCCTTCACGCAGCATGAAGAAGAATCGCGTCAGCACGATCGGTACCGGCCTTACTGGGTCCGGGAACGGCGATCCAGGACCACCAGCTGCTCGAACAGATGCACGTCTTGTTCGTTCTTGAGCAATGCACCGTACATCGGTGGAACGGACTTGCGCGAATCATCGCTGCGCAATGCCTCCGGAGGAATGTCCTCGGCCAGCAGCAACTTGATCCAGTCGAGCAATTCGGACGTCGATGGTTTCTTCTTCAGGCCCGGTACGTCCCGGATCCTGTAGAACGCTTCGAGCGCTTCCCTTAGCAGCTGCTTCTTCAGGTCCGGAAAATGCACGCCGACGATCCGTTCCATCGTCTCCTTGTCCGGGAACCTGATGTAGTGGAAGAAGCAGCGACGCAGAAACGCGTCCGGCAGTTCCTTCTCATTGTTGCTGGTGATGATGATGATCGGACGGTGCCGCGCTTTCACTAACTGCTTCGTCTCGTAGACGAAGAACTCCATGCGATCGAGTTCCTGAAGCAGGTCATTCGGGAATTCGATATCGGCCTTGTCGATCTCGTCGATGAGCAACACCGGCCGAACGTGGGATTCGAATGCATCCCAGACCTTGCCCCTGACAATATAATTCGCGATATCGTGGACGCGGTCATCACCGAGCTGGGAGTCGCGCAGCCGCGCGACTGCATCGTAGTCATACAAGCCTTGCTGGGCCTTGGTGGTCGACTTGATATGCCATTCGAACAGCGGATGTCCCAGAGCAGTTGCCACTTCGACGGCAAGCTGTGTCTTGCCGGTACCCGGCTCACCCTTGACCAGAATCGGTCGCTGCAGCGTAACGGCCGCGTTCACGGCCATCATCAGGTCATCAGTCGCTATATAAGTGCTTGTTCCGCTGAACTTTTTATCAGCCATTTGTGCTTCCGTCGCAGCTCCTGCCACAGTCCACAGTATCCCCGCAGCGCAGCGCGGGAACAAGGGCACGCAAGTCAGCAGGCCGTTGAATACGGCCGGCCAGTGCGAGACACGGATGTCTCGCTCGCGACTCAGGCAGGTAAGTGCTTGCGTCGTCGGGAGCGAGCCCGGACATGTGCCGGACTCGCGACGTTGAAAAGGGACATGCAAGTCCTCTTTCAACAGTCTGTCAGGGATTTGCGGCGTCAAGAATCAGGGTATGCACGGTAGTGCCCGGAAGAAAGGGCGTTGCATGCCCCTGCACCCAGGCCTCGTGACCCGCCCGGTAGAAATCGGACAACGGGTGACCGCTCTGCCCCGCTGGCATATGCAGGTAGCCGTTTTGCTCATCGCCGGGCGATACCGCGAATCTTTCGGATGGACCGAAATCGGGGCTCATGACCCTGGGCATGTTGGAGTCGCCATCCAGGGGTTGCGGCAACATGTCGAGCCAGGGCGACAAGGCGCTGATCGAGCGGCTCAGAGGATGCCTGATCCTGGCCATGTTGCGCTCTCCCCAGCGGCGCTGTTCGAGTCCTCCGTCGAAGTTCTGCTCGAAGTAGCGGATATTCCGGTCTACGGCTTCCAGCAGCAGCGCGTGCCAGCTCTCGTAGTCCTTTGACAGCAGGTGCGCCGGCTGCTCATTGACCAGAGTCCACAATGGCCCCTCGAACTGGTTGCTGATCCGCAGCTCGATCTCTTTCCCATAGCTGTCCATCACCGGCCGCATCAGCATGTCGAAAACCATTTGCCGGACTTCCATGCGAAACCCGCGGACCAGGCGGTACCCTGCCGACTCGGCCGTCGCGCGCGGCACCCAGTCCTCGGCCAGCTCGCGATACGCTTTACGCTGTGCATCGGAGCCAATCGCCTCGTCATCCAGCACGGACAACAGCAGGTCGCGCCATGGCGTGAGGAACAGCGCCCGATCGTCGAGCTGAATTGCCAGCATGTCCCTGGCAATGAACAGATCCTTCGAGTGCAGCTTGTCGCGTATTTGCCCTGCGCGTGCGCCGAGGTCATACCCGCCATTGCCGATAGTCTGCAGCGCGCTGCCATCGACGACACGTGCATTCGCCGTCCAGATTCGTCCGGCGGGTGGATTTCGTACCCGCGGATAGTTTTCGGCGGGCAACCAGCCGGTCCAGCCGTCGAGCTCGCTCCAGTCAGCCGGCAAACTCGCGTCGAACGCGGACCGCTGCGGAATTTTTCCCGCGATGGTCCAGCCGATATTTCCCGCGTCGTCGCCACAAACGAAATTCTGCGGCGGTATGCCGAGCCTGTTCGCAATGTCCATCGCCGAGTCGATCGTCGCTGCTGTCTCTAGGCCCAGATGCAGCAGATTGACGGCGCCTGCGCGGTGTGCGATCCAGCTGACTGCGATCTCGCCATCCGGCCACTCGACATCCTCATTCACCGGACCCCAGCGCGTCTCCCTGATCAGCACCGTCACATCGGCCGCGCCCTTGACTGCGATGGTTTCGTGATGTTCCTCGAAGGGCATATCGCCATCCGCCGTCCCGTAAGTGCCCGGCATCGCACCGGGGCGCACGATCACGGCATCGGACCAGTCTCCGTAACTGTTGGTGAATGCCCAGGCTACCCGGCCGTTGCTGCCGGCAACGACAGCGGGCGTGCCAGGCAGGGTGACCCCGGTTATGTCGCGCGAATTGGCGCCAGTATCCCCGCTAGAATCGTCGCCCGTTTGTACCAGCCGCGCGCGGTAAAAGACGTTCGGTACCGACAGCCCAAGGTGCATGTCATTGGCAACGATTGCTTTCCCGTTGCGGCTGAGCGACCCCGACACGGCCCAGTTATTGCTGCCGGTCAAAAGGGCGTCCGTCGCGAGGTCGCCCGGTACACCGCCGCCTGCACCGGAACTGCGCCGCAGATCGAACACTGCGGCAGGCGGTACTGCGGCGGCAGCCGTGGTCGTTCCGGTCAACGGCGCATCCCAACGGGTGCCGGCAGGATACAGCCAGTCGAATACCACGCGCGGCAACGCGCGCGCGGCGTAGCCGCGTTGCACGTCCCGGATCGCGCGCTCATCGTTCAGGTCCAGGAACATCGCGTACGCGACCAGCAGCGAGTCCTCGGGATGCCAGGGTTGCGGCGTTTCGCGCAGCATGAAATATTCGAATGGCCGGGATCGCAGGCTGGCAAGGCCGCCATTGACGCCGGCAGCATAGGCTACCAATGTCTCTCTTTCTTCTTCACTCAGGGTCTCCAGAACCTGGCCTGCCCGACTGCGAAACCGGTGCCAACGCATGCGCTTGTCCAGGTCGAGTGCGAGTTCGCCAAAGATCGCGGACAGCTCGCCCGCGGCCTGGCGGCGCGTCAGGTCCATCTGGAAAAAACGATCCTGACCGTGGACGAAACCGGTTGCGTAGGCAAGGTCAGTGCGGCTCGTCGCCGTAATGGTCGGCACGCCTTGCGCATCCCGCTCGATCGTTACAGGTCCCGCGAGTTCGCCAACATGAATGGCACCATCGAGCGGCGGTAAGCTGCGCTCCAGCAAGAGCCAGACCGTGGCAATGGCCGCCACCAGGACTGCCAACGCTGACCACAGCAGCCGTTGCAACAGGCGCCTGATACTTTTCACCGGAGCTCAGCCAGGTTTGTAAACCCTGAGGATCTTCATGCCGTTGGTGCTGCCGGAAACGCCGGTCAGGTCCCCCTTGGTGAAGATTACGAGATCGCCTTCGCGCACGAGCTTGTGCTTGAGCAAGGTCGAAAATATGTCTTCTGTGAGTTGCCTTGGGTCGTTGTGCTCGATCCTGAAGGACACCGGATACACGCCACGATACAGCGAGACCCGCCGGCTTGTCGACTCGTGCGGGGTGAAGGCGTAAATCGGGATGTCCGACCGAATCCGGGACATCCACAGGGTTGTGGCACCGGACTCCGTCAGTGCGATTATCGCTGTCACGGCGAGGTGATTCGCCGTGTACATCACAGCCATCGCGATCGCCTCATCGACAGTCTGAAACTGGTCGTCCAGCCGATGGCTCGTGCGCCCCCTCGCCAGCGCATGCTTCTCCGCACCCTTGCAAACGTCGGCCATCGCGGCGATCACGGCGACAGGATATTTTCCCACGGCCGTCTCGGCACTCAGCATCACGGCATCCGTTCCGTCCATCACTGCGTTTGCCACGTCTGACACTTCGGCTCGCGTCGGTACGGGATTGTTGATCATCGACTCCATCATCTGGGTCGCGGTAATAACGACCTTGTTGCTGTGCCGGGTGCGTCGAATGATCTGCTTCTGCATGCCGGTCAGTTCGGCATAGCCCATTTCGACGCCGAGGTCACCACGCGCAACCATGATCACATCGGCGGCTTCGATAATGGAATCAATAGCCTGTAGCGCTTCCGTTCGTTCGATCTTGGCCACGATCAGGGCATGGCCGCCGGCCTCGCGTAACAGCCTGCGTGTTTCCTCGACATCGTCGGCAGTGCGCACGAAGGAAACCGCCAGGAAGTCGAGTTTCAGGTCCGCCGCGATGCGGATATCGATTCGGTCCTTGTCGGTCAGCGCTGGTGCCGATAATCCGCCACCCTGACGGTTGATCCCCTTGTGATCTGACAGCACGCCTCCCTGAACGACCGTCGTGTGTACGCGGGTTCCGGACACGCGCACAACCTTCAGCGTCAGCTGTCCATCATTCAGCAGCAGGATATCGCCGGGTGCAACGTCCTTGTGCAGGTGTTCGTACGCAACTCCCACACCTGCCTCACTGCCATCGAGCTCGCCGAGGCCCGGATCGAGAAAGAAGTCACTTCCGTCCTGCAGGATCACGCTGCCGTCACGGAACCGGCGAACGCGGATCTTCGGGCCCTGCAAATCGCCCATGATGCCGATGTCGCGTCCGCATTCCCGCGCGGCGGCACGAATGCGTTCCGCGCGGGTACGCTGCTCACTTTCGTTTCCGTGTGAGAAATTCAATCGCGCGACGTCCATCCCTGCCTTGATCATGTCGCGCAGTCGCTTCGAATCGTCGGAAGCCGGGCCGAGTGTTGCTACTATCTTGGTTCGTCGCAGCATGGCGCGGATTATTGCATAGGGTTGTAATAATTGGTGTGCACAATTGTTCCGTGCGTACAATCTGCGACCGATCCAAATCTAGCGCCAGTAACCCGAATAATGATCGACCGACGTCGATTTCTGCAGAACCTCTTCGTTGCCGCTGCGGCGCCTGCCGCAACTCTTGCAGCATCGGACAGGTTTCCCTCGCCGTTTTCTGCGTTGCGTGCCGATCCCGGGGGCATCCTCGACCTGCCGGACGGGTTCGACTACCGCATCCTCGCCGCGCACGGAGATGAAATGGACGATGGCCTGCTGGTGCCCGCCGCCGCAGACGGGATGGCGGCTTTTGCCGGTGCAGACGGCAATGTAGTCCTGGTCTGCAACCATGAGAATTCGCCAGGCAACGCCGGGACGGGACCCTGGGGCGCGGACCTGGCGCGATTCGCCGGAGTGCCCGAGCTTTCGGTCTACGACAGCGGTGCCGGACTTACCCCGGGCAACGGCGGCACGACGACCATTGTTTACGATCCCCGGCGCCGCACGGTCCTGAGCCGGCACCTGAGCCTTGCAGGCACGGAGCTGAACTGCGCAGGCGGGCGGACGCCCTGGGGGAGCTGGCTGAGTTGCGAGGAGTGCTTCCAGAGCGAAGGAAGTTCATTCGAGGGTGGGGCGGTAATCCGCCGGGAACGACGTCATGGTTACGTGTTCGAGGTTCCCGCCGGCAATCCGGGCCTGGTTGATCCGGTGCCGCTCAAGGCCATGGGCCGTTTCGAGCACGAGGCAGCGGCTGTCGGCGAGGAGTCCGGTGTGATCTACATGACCGAGGACCGGCACCGCAGTCTTTTCTACCGATTCATTCCCAACACGCCCGGGCAACTGAAAGACGGAGGTCGCCTGCAGGCACTTGCCATCAATGGCAAGCCTGGTCATGACACCAGAAACTGGTACGCAGACGGTCAGGTGGCGCTGCGACGCGCAATGCCGGTGAGCTGGGTCGACCTCGACGACGTCGACGGCGACAGCAATGACCTGCGCTTGCGCGGCCGCGATGCTGGTGCGGCAATTTTTGCCCGGGGCGAAGGCTTGTGCGCGTTCGGTCGCGATTTTGCTTTCGCCTGCACCATCGGCGGACCGCATCGACTCGGACAGGTATTCCTTTACTCACCCAGCCCGTTCGAGGGCCGGCCGGAGGAAACGCAGCAACCGGGGCAATTGCAGCTCCTGGCCGAGGCGGGTCCGGACAGTCTGCTGCGCAACGCCGACAATGTGGTTGCCGCACCCTGGGGTGATCTGCTGGTTTGCGAAGACACGGCCGACCATTGCGGGATCGTCGGCGTCCGCGCGGATGGCAGCCAGTATGCGATCGCCGACAACGCCTACAACAACAGTGAACTTGCCGGGATCTGTTTCTCGCCGGACGGCTCGACCCTGTTCGTCAACGTGCAATACCCCGGGTTGACCCTTGCAATCACCGGGCCCTGGTCCCGGATTTAGCCGCACGTTGCTCGAGGATTTCCACCGCCGGCAGTTTCTTTCCTTCGACAAACTCGAGAAACGCCCCGCCACCCGTCGATATGTACGAAATGCCCGACGTCACGCCGTACTTCTCGATTGCCGCAAGTGTGTCGCCGCCGCCCGCCAGCGAGAATGCCTCGCTGTCCGCGATGGCTTCGGCAAGGACCCGTGTTCCCTCGCCAAACTGGTCGAATTCGAAGACACCGACAGGGCCGTTCCAGATTATCGTGCCGGCTTGGGCGATCAGGCGGGCGTAACTCGCCGCGGTTTGCGGGCCGATGTCCAGGATGAGATCGTCATCCTCGACCTTATCGACAGCCTTCACCTCTGCGTTTGCTGTCGCTGAAAACTCCCTGGCCACCACGACATCCGTCGGGATCGGAACCGAACTGCCAGCGGAACCCCTTTGCATCAGCGCCCTGGCGGTATCCAGCATGTCGGCTTCGTGCAGCGATTTGCCGACCCTGTGGCCGGCTGCGGCGATGAAAGTGTTGGCAATGCCGCCGCCGACGATCAGCTGGTCGACCCGTCCGGCGAGGGTTTCGAGTACCGTCAGCTTGCTGGATACCTTCGATCCTCCTACCACGGCGACGAACGGTTTGGCCGGATGATCGAGTGCTTTGGCGAGCGCCGCGAGCTCTGCAATCAGCAGCGGTCCGGCACAGGCGATCGGCGCAAATTTTGCGACTCCGTAGGTGCTTGCCTGGGCACGATGCGCCGTACCGAAGGCATCCATGACAAACACGTCGCAAAGTGCCGCCATGCGGCGCGCGAGACCCTCGTCACTGGCATTCTCGCCCTTCAGGTAGCGCACGTTTTCCAGCACTACCACCTGGCCCGGATGAACCGTCACACCGTCGATCCAGTCCTCCAGAAGCGGAACCTGGCGTTGCAGCGCCGATGACAGGTATTCCGCGATGGGCCTGAGCGACGACTCCGGATCGGGCCGGCCCTCCTTCGGGCGCCCGAGGTGCGACATCAGCATGACGGCGGCGCCTGCATCGAGCGCATACCGTATGGTCGGCAGGGACGCCAGGATCCGCGCGTCGCTCGTTACCTTGCCGCCGCTTATTGGTACGTTCAGATCTTCACGAATGAGGACGCGTTTCCCGGCCAGGTCGACGTCGCTCATGCGGATGACTTTCATGCAGCAACCGTCCCGCGGCAGGAGCTATTTCGCATTGACCAGCGCGAGCGCAGTGTCCAGCATGCGATTCGAGAATCCCCACTCGTTGTCGTACCACGCGCAGACCTTGACCAGGGTACCCCCCATGACCTTGGTAAGGCCGGCATCGTATATCGACGACGCAGGATTGTGATTGAAATCGATCGAAACCAATGGCTCGTCGTTGTAATCCAGTATGCCTTTCAATTCCCCCTGGCTCGCAGCCTTGAGCACTTTGTCGATTTCGTCCTTGCTGGTCGCGCGCTCGGCGACGAAGGTCAGATCGACGGTTGATACGTTTATGGTGGGAATGCGCATCGCGAACCCGTCGAGGCGGCCGGCCAGCTCAGGCAGCACCAGCCCCACGGCCGCAGCTGCACCTGTTTTCGTCGGAATTTGCGACATGGTCGCCGAACGGGCGCGGCGCAGGTCCTCGTGATACACATCTGTCAGTACCTGGTCATTGGTATAGGCATGAATGGTCGTCATCAAGCCGTGCTTCACCCCGATCTTCTCGTGCAATGGCTTGACCAGCGGCGCGAGGCAATTCGTGGTGCAGGATGCGTTTGAAATGATCGTGTGCTTGCTGGTGAGGATCTTGTGATTGACGCCGAATACAATGGTCGCGTCGACTTCGTTACCCGCGGGTGCGGAAATTATGACCTTCTTCGCGCCGCCCTTGAGATGCGCGGAGGCTTTCTCTTTCGATGCGAAGAAACCGGTGGATTCCAGCACCAGGTCTACCCCGAGTTCGCCCCATGGCAACTTCGAAGGATCCCGTTGCGCCAGCACGCG
>DATICC010000030.1:0-8292 GCA_035457045.1 Woeseiaceae bacterium
TTTTCGATCCGCAAACGCACACGGAACGCAACGTAAGCCTCCGCACGGTGATTGATGGAATCTGCAGCGCTTTGCGCAAAGGCGAGGACGACCTCGGCATCTCCTCGCGACTGATCATGTGCTTTCTCCGGCACCTGAGCGCCGCCGATGCAGTGGCGACGCTGGAGGAGGCTTTGCCGTTCAAGGATCGCATTGCGGCAGTCGGGCTGGATTCCTCGGAAGTAGGGCACCCGCCCTCGAAGTTCGCGGCGGTGTTCGATCGCGCCCGATCCGAAGGCTTCCTGACCGTGGCGCATGCCGGCGAGGAAGGGCCGCCGGCCTATATCGTCGAAGCGCTGGACCTCCTGAAGGTCCGGCGTATCGATCACGGTGTGCGATGTCTTGAAGATCCTGCGCTTGTTGCGCGCCTGGTGAAAGAGCAGGTTCCGCTGACCGTCTGCCCCTTGTCGAACGTCAAGCTCCGTGTCTTCAAAACGCTGGCGCAACACAATCTGAAGCGCCTGCTGGATGCCGGGCTCTGCGTCACCGTCAATTCCGATGACCCGGCGTACTTCGGCGGATACGTTGGCGAAAACTACCTCCGCTGCCAGGAAATGCTGGGGCTGGATGCCGACGATATCCACGCACTGGCGAGAAATTCCTTCCAGGCCAGTTTCCTGAGTGACGCCGACAAAGCCCGGCGCATCGGCGAACTCGATGCGCTCGTCAGCGAAATGACGAAGCGGCACAGCGGCCCGGCTTGACCGGCGGCCGGGGAACCGCGTGAGCAGCGCCGCCCAGACGTCCTTCGCCGCCCTGTTGCGGCTGTTACGTTACGCACGCGGCTTCCGGCGCCGCATCGTGTTTGCCTCGCTTTGCTCGATCATGAACAAGCTGTTCGACGTCATGCCGGAGATACTGATCGGCATTGCCATTGATGTTGTCGTTCGGCAGGAGTCCTCGTTCATTGCCGAGCTCGGTATCACGGATCCGAAGTTGCAACTCGGCCTGCTCGGCGGGCTGACCCTTGTCATCTGGATACTGGAGTCGCTGTTCGAGTACCTTTATCTCATCCTGTGGCGCAATCTCGCGCAAAACCTGCAGCACGAGATGCGCCTCGATGCCTACGGGCACGTGCAGAAGCTCGACCTTGCGTACTTCGAGGATCGCAGCACTGGCAACCTGGTCACGATACTCAATGACGACGTCAACCAGCTCGAACGCTTCCTGAACGGTGGCGCCAACGACCTGATCCAGGTCGGCACCACGGTGATCGCCGTAGGTGCGGTGTTCTTTGCCATATCACCGCTGATCGCGCTGCTCGCATTTACGCCGATTCCGGTCATCGTCTTCGGTGCTTTCTATTTCCAGCGGCGCGCACAGCCGCTCTATGCCGAGGTCCGTGAGCGGGTTGGAAACCTGGGTGCACGCCTGTCGGCCAATATTTCCGGAATTACAACCATAAAGAGCTTTGCGACCGAGAATTTCGAAGCCGAGCGCATCAAGCTGGATAGCGGCGCTTACCTCGATGCAAACCGCAAGGCGATTGCGATCAGCTCGGCTTTCATTCCGCTGATTCGCATGGCCATCCTCGCAGGCTTCATCGCGACCTTCCTGATCGGCGGCTGGATGACGTTGAACGGTACACTAAATGTCGGCGCGTACGGCGTGCTGGTGTTCCTGACCCAGCGCCTGCTCTGGCCGCTGACAAATCTCGCTGAAACCGTGGATCTCTATGAGCGAGCCATGGCCTCGTCGCGGCGGATCCTCGACCTGATCGAGACGCCGGTGTCGATACGCGACAGGGCGAATGCAATGCAGCTGTCCGCAGTGCGAGGCAGGATCGAGTTCCGGCACGTCAATTTCGCGTACGGCCGCAGCGATCGCGTGCTGCACGACATCAACCTGATCGTTGAAGCCGGCAGCACCGTGGCGTTCGTCGGCCAGACCGGCTCCGGCAAGAGCACGCTGATCAAGCTGTTGTTGCGTTTTTATCAACCGGACTCCGGCGTGATACTCATCGACGGCCAGCCGATCGATGCCGTGAGCCTCGATAGCCTGCGCCGCCGCATCGGGCTCGTCAGCCAGGACGTGTTCCTGTTCCAGGGCACGATTCGGGAGAACATTGCCTATGGCAGCCCCGATGCCACGCCGGAACAGATACGAGCAGCCGCCGAGGCCGCCGAAGTCACGGAGTTCATCGCCCGCCTGCCGCAGGGGTACGACACGGTGGTCGGTGAACGCGGCCAGAAGTTGTCCGGCGGCGAGCGGCAAAGGCTATCGATAGCGCGGGCCTTGCTGAAGGACCCGCCCATCCTTGTTCTCGATGAGGCAACCTCGGCGGTCGACAACGAAACGGAGGCCGCCATTCAACGTTCGCTGGAGCGCATTTCGCACTCCAGGACGACACTGGTGATCGCACACCGCCTGTCGACGATCGCGAACGCGGATTGCATCCATGTGCTGGATGAGGGCCGCATCGTCGAGAGCGGTATCCACGCGGATTTGCTTGGAAAGTCCGGTATCTATGCAGCGCTATGGTCGGTCCAGACCGGCCGGCAACGGACAGGCCCCTGAGGTCCGGCCCCCGGTGCAGCCGCGCCGGTATTACGGTTTACACGTACATTGCTCGATCCGCGACGCGGGCAGGCTTATGCTACGTCCAAAGTGTGGCAAGGCCGGCCGGTTTTCTTCGAGCGTCCGCCTGACGCCACAACACATGGAGAGAATCATGATCACAAGATCCATGCACTTGTTGGTTATCGTACTCGGCACTTTCGTTTGCTCTGCTGCCGGTGCCGCGGAACCGGCCGCCTGGGGTGCGATGGAGGTCGCGGGAAACCCGGTGGAACCGGGAACGAAAGGCAGGTTTCCGGTGATCAGCGAGCGCGGGTTCGAGGCATCGTATCTCAATATGCCGGTGTACGTGGCGCACGGCGCGAATTCCGGCCCAACGCTTTGCGTGACCGCGGCGATACACGGTGACGAAACCAACAGCGTGGAAATTGCGCGACGTGTGTTTGCGGAGACCGATGCCACCAAACTGAATGGCACTCTTTATATGCTGCCTTTTGTCAACGCTGACGGCTTTCGCAACCGGAAACGCGAGATGACCGATGGCCGCGATCTCAACCGCACTTTTCCCGGTAGTGCGAACGGCAGCGTGGCTTCCCTCGTCGCCAATTTCGTCTTCACCGACCTGACATCGCGGTGCACGGCATTGATCGACCTGCACACGGGTTCGAACCTTCGATCGAACTATCCGCAGATCCGTGTCGACCTGGATAACGAAGCTGCCAAAGAACTTGCCGTAAATTTCGGTGTCGGCATGATACTGGGTGGCGGCGGACCCGATGGCAGCCTGCGTGGCGAAATCGTCAAAGCGGGCATTCCAGCCATCATCTACGAGGCGGGTGGACCGCTGCTGTTCCAGGAAGAAGAAGTTGCTCGAGGAGCAGAGGGCGTCAGGAACGTAATGCACTACCTCGGCATGGCGGAAATACCGGGCTATGAACCCCCGCATCCGAAGATCTACGAAAAGACCCGGTGGGTTCGCGTGCCGCGCGGGCAAGGTGGCTTTTTCTTCCCGGAATTGGCCATGGGAGCGACTGTAGAAGAAGGAACCCGCATGGGCTACGTGGTTGACCCGGTCACTGACGAACAGCATGTCATAACATCGAAGGATGCCGGCCAGATCATCGGCATGACCCTGCCGCAGCCTGTGCTCTCCGGGTACCCGCTGTTCCACCTCGGGGTCGAGTAAGCGAAAAGGGGTCGAACCGAATCAAAACAGGCCCGAATAGAGACTCGAAGTCTGGCGACTTTCCTAATTCGGTTCGACCCCTTTTCGGAGTAAGCGGAAAGTAAGGAAGCCCTACGGGCAATTCGGGGACAGTTACCGAATTAGTGCTCGACTCTTTCGCTGTGCTTCTTGAAATACAGCTCTTTCGCCTGGCCGATCCAGTCGTCCTGTTCCATCCGGCCCCTGTTTTCCTTGAGCGCAAGGTTCACGCGGGCGATGTCGGAGGGGCCGAAATTCGCAATCTGCTCGAACGTGTAGATGCCCAGTTCGTGCAGGGTGTGTTCGAAGACTTTGCCTATACCCACGATCTCCTTGAGATCATCCCTGGCCACTGGCGGGGAAGCCGCGCCATTCGATTCCGCTGACTTCTTCTGTTCGTGTATGTGCCTGCGCGCTTCTTCCTGCTGTTTCGCCATGTTGGCGATACTCTGTTCGACATCGCCGAGCTTCATGCGCAAGGTCTCTGAAAGTTTCTCGGAATTGTCCGCCTGATCGCGATAGCGCTTCGCATCGAGTTCGTACTGACGGCGGCTGTTTTCCATCGACTTGAGACAATGGGACAGCTCCCGGTTCTGCACCTTGAGCTCCTCCAGTTCAGCAACGTCGCGCTGCAACGAAGCCATCTCCTGCTGCTGCATCGACGCATCGTGCCGAAGCTGTGCGTTCTCGGCTTCCAGCGCGATGGCCTTTCTTTCGAGATCATCGAGATTGTCGAGCCGGGCCTGCGCCGCGGCCAGCATCTTGTTTACCGACGCACTTTCGGATTTTGCAGCGTTCAGAAGGTTGCTGAGAGAGTCCTGTTCTGCTTTCGCGCCATCGAGTTTCGCTTCGAGGATTTTCCTGGTCTCGAACGCCTTGGCAAGTTCGGCCTTGTAGACGTCACCCGATTTCCGGAACTCTGTCTCCAGTTCCGCAACCTGCCGCTTGGCCTGTTCCAGAGCGTTCCTCTGGCTGGCCATCTCCTTGCCGAGTTTGTCGCGGTCTGCCTGCAGTGCGAACCGCTCCTTGGCGACCGACTTCAGCTTTTCGCGCATCGACTCGTTTTCGACGCGGCTCTTGTTGGCCGCCATCTCGTGCTGGTGCAGGGTGGCTTGCTGCGCCTCGATCGAGGTTCGCAACTTGTTGTTCTCGGAATTGAACTTGTCGCGTTGACGAGTTGCTTCAGCGAACTTGACCTGCCATTCGTCGTTCGACTTGTCGAGCTGCCGCGAACTGCTCAAACCACGGACCACCCAGCCGATGGCAGCACCGATGACAACGGCCATGGCCAGGTATGCCCCAAATTCTGCGATCGATCCGCTCATCAAATCTCCGTTCTTCGGTAGGTCCGGGCGCTTGCCTGATTGCAGGCTTTATTGCGGTGCGTGAGGCGGAATATCTCCCGCACGGTTCCCGACGGGACCCCCGGCTTGCCGGAGTATGGCGAACCGGCGGTTTATGCAATATGACTGGTCGCACGGAACTGCCGGGCGCATTCGCAAACTGGGAGGCCCGTCACATTTTTCGGGTCGTCCCGGTTGGGGCGACGACGCAGGCGACGTCACCCGGGGTCACTGACGGCAGTGGCAGCCCCCCTTACCCCGCACAACGGAATTCCTTATGCTTGCTGGCCAATAAGCGGAGCAATGGTCCTCCTTGAGCAGCCTGTTTTCCGAATTGAAACGCCGCAATGTACTGCGCATCGCGGCGCTCTACCTTGTCAGTGCCTGGCTGATTGCCCAGGTAACGGATGTCCTTATCGGGCTCGCCAATCTGCCACCCACGGTTGGCCGTACCGTATTGATTATCCTGGCAATCGGCTTCCCAGTCGCGCTGGGCCTGGCCTGGGTATTCGAGTGGACTGCGGTCGGCATCCGGCGCGAAGCGCTCGCCGAAGGGGAAGCGGCCATCGCGCATACCCCGCGGCGCGGGCTCGACTACGTGATCCTCTCGCTGCTGTCGGTAGCACTGTTGTATTTCGCCGCAACGCATGACTGGGGAGAAACACCGCAGGTTACCGGTGTGTCCATCGCGGTATTGCCGTTCGACAACCGCAGCTCACAGGCCGATGATCTGTATTTCACTGACGGCATTCATGACGATCTGCTGACGCAATTGGCCAAGATCAGTTCGCTGGTAGTGATATCGCGCACCTCGGTCATGCGGTATCGCGATACCGAAATGTCCATCCCCGAGATCGCCGCCGAGCTCGGTGTCGCGAACATACTCGAGGGCGGCATCCAGCGGGCCGGCGACCGTGTCCGCATCAACCTGCAGCTTATCGAAGCGGCAACGGACAGGCACCTGTGGGCCGACACCTACGATCGCAAATTGTCAGCCGAGAATGTCTTCGCCATCCAGAGTGAAATCGCTACCTCGATTGCCAACATCCTGCACGCGACGTTGCTGCCGGAAGAGGTTGAGCGCATCAACACGATCCCCACGCAGAATCTCGACGCCTACGATGCATATCTTCTCGGCCGCCGGCGCTACGCGATGCGCCGCCTCGACGCACTGATCGAGGCCAAGACGTATTTCTCCCAGGCGATCGAGTTCGATCCGGGCTTCGCTCTCGCTTACACGGGCCTTGCGGATACGTTGGTTCTGTATGCCGAGTACGCACAAGGGCAAATAGGAAACAGGGATCAGGTACTGGCCGATGCCGAACGTGCGGCAAGAAAGGCGCTTGAACTCGACCCGAACCTTGGCGAAGCGCACACTTCAATCGGTCTTGTCGTGAGAGCCCGCGGCGAGCCGGCCGAGAAGTATGCCGACTATCTCGCAAGGGGAGTCGAACTGGCGCCGGGCTCTGCCGATGCCCGCAAGTGGTACTCCAATTACCTGAGCGACGTCGATCGGAAGGAGGAAGCGCTGGTCCAGTTGCGCAAGGCGGTCGAACTCGATCCAATGTCGGCCATCGTCCGCGTCAACCTCGGCAATACACTGGAGTCGATGGGCCAGCTCCAAGAGGCGCGGGCAGCCTACAGGAAAGCGCTGGATATCGATCCGGGATTCATGCCGGCGCTGTTTTCATTGATGGACTCGAGTACTGTCGAAGAGGGCCTGCGGATTTTTTCGCAGGTCCACCCGGAGCGCACGCCCGACCCGTGGAACCTGCTGTTCTTCGTCACGGGTTACCTCGCGTTGGGCGACGACGAGCGAGCGGCCCAGTGGCTGCACTACATCGAGCGTTTGGCGCCCGAAACCACCCCTGCATTGATTGCTCGATTAAATATCAGCCTGTTCCGAAAGCAATGGGACGACGCACTACGAATCGCCAACCAGATGATCCCTATCGAAAGTCCCGTAATGCCGGTGCCGACGCGCGTGCTGTCGCTGAACGATATCCGGCAGGGCAATGCCGGCGCTGCGCGTGCCCGCTATGAACAGAAGTACCCGCAACTGCTTGACGACAACCCGAAAGTTACCAGTGATTTTCCGGCAGCAATCGACATCGCGCTGGTTCTTGCCACGCTGGGCGAGAGCGAAAGTGCAAGCCTGCTGCTCGATCGCAGTCTTGAGTCCATAGGCGAGAGTGGCGCGCTCGAGCTCTATGCGAACGGCATATACCTGGCGCGCATCCATGCGATCAAAGGTAACAAGGAAGAGGCACTAAGACTCCTGCGTGCGACCATCGACTCGGGTTGGTACTTCCAATGGTGGTTCTTCATGCCCGAGGACGCGGCGCTGGACAGCATCCGTGACGACCCGCGATTCCAGGCGGTGCAGAATGAGATGGCCGCCGGGATGGCGCGGCAGCTCGCGAACGTGCGCAAGCTCGAGGCGAGTGGCGAGATCGCGCTTCCGCCCGAATAAGCAAAGAGAAACCAGTTATCCGGACACCTCGGCAAGGAACGGAAGCCAGCCCGGCCTCCACAGACCGGCTATCCGTTGACACCGGCATTCAACCCCAGCCAATACGCTCCAGATGATCGTCATCGATACCGAAATAATGGGCGATTTCGTGAATCAGCGTTTTCGCAATCTCTTCCCGCAACTCCTGCGGCGGAAGCCCAAGTTCCAGGTGCGGCCGGCGGAATATGTAGATGACGTCGGGCAATTCTCCGGCGTGATTGGCGCCACGCTCGGGTAAGGGAAGTCCCGTGTACAGGCCCAGGAGATCCTGTCCATCGGGGTCCAGATGGTCGTCGGCCTCCTCGAGTACGAGTATCTCGATGTTGTGCAATGCCTCACGCACCCAGTGCGGCAGGCGTTGCAGCGTATCCTCGACTATGGTTTCAAATTCGGCGTGATCCATACCGTGCTCTGACCTTGCCCTCTCCGGGCATGCGCAACGACCGCCATGCAGACACTTCGAAGTGCCTTGCCTGCGCACCGATGCGCATACGATGTTGGCCCGTACTAGAGTCCGCCTGAATTCGATTCGTCACCCGAGCCCGGCATTGCCTGGCGCAGCTTGCGCAGCACCCGATCCTCGACCCACTGCTGGCTCCACCAGTCGATCGGGGTCACGGCATGTCCGGCGATCAGCATGGTGAAATGCAGGTGATCGCCGCCGGCAAGGCCGGTTT
>DATICC010000031.1:0-2055 GCA_035457045.1 Woeseiaceae bacterium
AAATTCTAACTCGCTCGAAAGGCATGCCACCGCGTCGCCGGCTGGCATCGTGCCGCGTCAAGCACTGCTCGCTCCTACAGGAGGCGCGATGCGCGATCGATTTACCGTGCTGAGTAGACGACCTTGCCGCCGACCACGGTCTTCAGGATTTTCGTATTGCGTATGGTCTCTGGCGCGATCGTGGTCAGGTCACGATCGAGCAGCACGAAGTCCGCGAGCATTCCTGGCTTCAGCATGCCCTTGATGTCTTCCTCGAATGATGCGTACGCACCTTCGGTGGTGTAAGCGCGCAGCGCCTGTTCGACGGAGATCTTTTGCTCCGGCACCCAGCCATTCGGGTTTGCCTCGTCCAGTGTGCGTCGGGTCACAGCGGCGTAGATGCCTTCGACCGGCGTGGCCGGTGCAACAAACCAGTCGCTGCCGAAAGCGACGTGAGCGCCACCTTCGATAAGCGAGCGAAAAGCATACGTCGTCCTGGCGCGCTCCCTGCCTATGACCTTGTCGGCCCAGCGACCGTCGTCGATGGCGTGATAGGGCTGCATGCTCGCAATCACCCCCTGCGCCGCAAAGCGCGGCAGGTCATCCGGATGTATATGCTGGGCATGCTCGATGCGAAAGCGCCGGTCACGATTACCGTTGCTTTCGGCAACGTCGAGGAAGATATCCAGCAAATCGCGAATGGCGCTGTCCCCGATCGCGTGCACCATCACTTGTAATCCTGCCGCATCGGCATCGCCGACCCACTTGCGTACCTCGGCAACTTCCTGGATCAGCAGGCCGCGTTGTTCCGGCGCATCGGTGTACGGCTCGAGAAAGGCCGCCGTATGCGATCCGAGCGATCCGTCCATCATGGCCTTCAGACCGCCGATGCGCAGCCACTCGTCGCCCCGGCCATTGGCCGCGACCTCGTCACGGAGTTTCTCCCAATCCGGCAGCTGTACCACGGAATACACGCGCGTCAGCATGCTGCCGTTTGTGCGAGCGCGCCGGTAGGTTGCAAGGCTGTCCCATCCAGCCATGTCGTGCACGGTGGTGACGCCGTTCGCTGCCACGTAGCGCATCGCGGCTGCCGCCTGTCGGTCGAGCTGCACTTCGCCCGGTTCGGGAACCACGGTCTCGACCAGCGACATGGCATTGTCTTTGAGTATGCCGGTCGGACTTCCGTCGGGATCGCGCACGATTTCCCCGCCAGACACATCGGGCGTGTCGGCGTCGACGCCGGCGAGCCGAAGCGCGACGGAATTGGCAAGCCCCATGTGGCCGTCGAGGCGGTTGATCCACACCGGGTTTTTCGGCGTCACGGCATCGATCCAGTCGCGTCGCGGCAATTCTCCGCCCCAGTTTTCGTGATCCCATGTGCCGACCAGGATCCATTCGCCGGCGTCGAGCCCGGTCGCGAACTCGCCGATCCGTTTCGTGAATTCCTCGGGCGTGGCTGCATCACGCAACTGAACCGAGGCCAGGCCCGTGCCACCGGTGATGAAATGCACGTGGGTGTCGATGAAGCCGGGCACCAGCAGGCCGCCCGCAGCGGAAATGACCTCTGTCGTGTCACCGGCCAGCGATGAGATCTCATCGTTGCTGCCAACAGCGAGGATGCGCTCACCGTCGGCGGCTAGCGCTTCCGCCCAGGGCTGCTCCGGGTTGCCGGTCCAGACCCGCGCACCGGTGACGATGAGCGTGGCCGTGGAATTTGGCGCCTGCGGCTGGCACGCAGCCAGGCTGGCAATCACGCCAACAGCGACGACGAGGTTTGTCAGCCTTGCGGCCAGGCGGATGGTGGTCAACGATGATCTCCGGGATGGATGCTGCCGTGCATTCTATCGGCTATCGGTGCCGGAGTTCACTTGTTCGCACTATTCGAGCTTCCGTCGTCCGTCTTTGACGGTCAGGTGCCTCTGTGCTATTCCATGTCCACCCGGCAAATACCTGACCATCGACACGCATGATGCAAACAAGTGAACACCGGCACCCAACCGGGAGCGCCGTCCTCTACCGGGCGCCGTCGCAGCTTTATCCCGTGGCAGTCTCGGCCAGGGGAATGACGATCACGGA
>DATICC010000032.1:0-3820 GCA_035457045.1 Woeseiaceae bacterium
TGCCGAAATTGAAGCATGCATTGCGTGCCAAGGCAGTGCTGTGCCCGGGTCTTCGTGTCAGCCTGACGATAGAGAAACCCGAAGAGAAGACCGAGTGGTGCTATTCCGGCGGCCTGGAGGAGTATTTGCTCGAGGCCGTAGGCCCTGTCGCGCACCTGCCTGCGGAACCGTTTTCCGGCAGCCTCGCCGGCAACCACGAAGCGGTCGACTGGGCGATGGTCTGGCAGACCGAAGAGGGGCCGGTCATCGACGAGAGTTACGTGAACCTGGTCCCGACCCCGCAGGGCGGCACGCACGTAAACGGATTTCGGACCGGCCTCACCAACGCGCTGCGCGAATTCTGCGAGTTCCGTAATCTCCTGCCGCGCGGCGTGCAGCTCGCGCCGGAGGATGTGTGGGACGGACTGAGTTACATACTCAGCGTCAAACTGGAGAACCCGCAGTTCTCGGGACAGACGAAGGAGAGGCTTTCATCGCGCGAGTCGGCGCCATTCGTCTCCGGCGTCATCAAGGACAGCCTGGTCCTGTGGCTGAACAAGCACCCGGAAACCGGCGACCAGATCGCGCAGAACGCGATCAACAAGGCACAGTCCCGTCTGAAAGCGGCGAAAAAAATCGTGCGCAAGAAGATCGTGTCCGGCCCTGCGTTGCCGGGAAAACTTGCCGACTGCACGTCGCAGGAACCGGAGCTCTGCGAATTGTTCCTCGTCGAGGGCGATTCCGCCGGCGGCTCGGCGAAACAGGCCCGTGACCGCAACACCCAGGCGATCATGCCGCTGCGCGGCAAGATACTGAATACCTGGGAGGTGGATTCCACGGAGATCCTGGCCTCGCAGGAAGTGCACGACATCAGCGTGGCCATCGGCGTCGACCCCGGCAGCGCGGACATCGACAATCTGCGCTATCACAAGGTATGCATCCTGGCGGACGCCGATTCCGACGGCGCGCACATTGCGACCCTGCTGTGCGCGCTGTTTCTCCGGCATTTTCGCAGCCTCGTGCTGGCCGGACACGTCTACGTCGCCATGCCGCCGCTGTTTCGAATCGACGTCGGCAGGGACGTGTACTACGCGCTCGATGAGGCCGAACGGCAAGGCATCATCGATCGCATCGCCGCGGAAAACGTCAAAGGCAAGGTTTCGGTGACCCGTTTCAAGGGACTTGGCGAAATGAGCCCGCTGCAGTTGCGCGAGACCACGATGAACCGGGACACGCGGCGGCTGGTGCAACTGACGGTGAACGCGAAAGACGGTGTGGACCAGCTCATGGACCTGCTGCTGGCCAAGAAACGCGCGGGTGACCGCCGCGAGTGGCTCGAGACCAAGGGAAACCTTGCACAGGTCTGAGGGCAGAACACAATGCAGAATCAATTGAATCTCGAGGGCGTCGAGCAGCTGCCGCTCAAGGAATACACCGAGAAAGCCTACCTCGATTATTCGATGTACGTGATTCTCGACCGCGCGCTGCCGCAGATCGGTGATGGCCTGAAGCCGGTGCAACGGCGCATCATCTACGCCATGAGTGAACTCGGCCTGTCGGCGGGCCAGAAACCGAAGAAATCGGCGCGCACGGTGGGCGATGTTATCGGCAAGTACCACCCGCACGGCGATTCGGCATGTTACGAGGCGCTGGTGCTGATGGCCCAGGATTTCTCGTACCGCTACAACATCATCGACGGCCAGGGCAACTTCGGCTCCACCGACGATCCGAAATCATTCGCCGCAATGCGCTATACAGAATCGCGCCTGATGCCCTATGCGAAAAGCCTGCTCGCCGAACTTGCGCAGGGCACGGTCGACTGGGTACCCAATTTCGACGGCACCCTTGACGAACCGGTGGTGTTGCCGGCCAGGTTGCCGAACCTGCTGCTGAACGGCACGACTGGCATCGCCGTCGGGCTGTCGACCGACATCCCGCCGCACAACTTGCGCGAGGTGGCTGCGGCCCTGGTGCACCTCATCGACGATCCGGACGCGACCGTCGCGCAATTGATGAAACACATCAAGGGCCCCGATTTCCCGACCGGCGGCGAGCTCGTCTCACCGCGCAGCGATATCCGGCAGATGTACCAGACCGGGAACGGGACGCTGCGCCTCAGGGCATCGTACAAGCAGGAGAACGGCGACATCATCATCACGTCGCTTCCGTACCAGATTTCAGGCAGCAAGGTGCTCGAGCAGATTGCCACCCAGATGCGCAACAAGAAATTGCCGCTGGTCGAGGATCTGCGCGACGAATCCGATCACGAGGATCCGATACGCCTGGTGATCACGCCGAAGTCGAAGAAGGTGGACGTGGAGGAACTCATGTCGCACCTGTTTTCGACCACCTCGCTGGAGCGGACGGTGCGGGTCAACATGAACGTCGTAGGCCTGGACGGCCGGCCGCGCACTTTCAACCTGATCGAACTGCTCAGCGAGTGGATCCAGTTCCGCAAGGTCACCGTGAAGCGGCGCTTGCAGCACCGGCTGCAGATCGTCAACGACCGCCTGCACATCCTGGAAGGGCTGCTCATCGCCTACCTCAACGTGGATGAAGTGATACGGATCATCCGCAAGGAAGACGAGCCGAAGCCGGTATTGATGAAGAAGTTCCGTCTTTCCGACATCCAGGCCGAGGCGATTCTGAATCTGCGCCTGCGCAACCTCGCGAAGCTCGAGGAGATGAAAATCCGCGGCGAGCAGACGGAGCTGGCCGAGGAGCGCAGCGGGATCGAGCAGATCCTGAAAAGCGCAGCAAAGCTCAAGACATTGATAAAAAAGGAAATTCTGGAAGATGCCGAGGCCTACGGCGACAAACGCCGCAGCAGCATTGTCGAGCGGGAGGCGGCACAGGCGCTGGACGAAACGCTGCTGGTCGCCGCCGAGCCGGTCACCGTGGTGCTATCGGAACGCGGTTGGGCGCGAGCCGCCAAAGGTCACGATATCGATCCGCTGACGCTTAGCTACAAGGCGGGGGACGGATTCTTGGCCGCGGCGCGCGGCCGCAGCAACCAGCTGGCAATGTTCATCGACAGCACCGGCCGGGTTTACAGCGTGCTCGCACAAAGCCTGTCGTCGGCCCGCGGGCAGGGCGATCCTTTGTCGGGCATGTTCAAGCCGCCGGACGGTGCGGAGTTCTGTGGCGCCCTGATCGGCGAACCGCAGGATCGCTGGCTGCTGGCCAGCGATGCCGGCTACGGGTTCCTCGCGAAGCTGGAAGACCTCGTGTCGCGCAACAAGGCGGGCAAAGCCGTGCTGCGCGTGCCTGCGAACGGCAAGGCAGTCGTACCGGCGCCGGTGCCCGTTGCGGCCGAGTGCCTTATTGCGGCAGTGACATCAATCGGCCGGCTGCTGCTCTTTGAAATGGACGAATTGCCGGAGCTTGCCAAGGGCAAAGGCAACAAGCTCATCAACGTCCCGTCGAAGAAGTACCAGGCCGGCGAGGAGAAACTGGTTGCAGTTGCCGTTGTACCCGAGGACGGCAGCCTGCTGCTGCAGACCGAAGCGCGCAGCATGACGCTCAAGTGGAACGATTTGGACGATTACTACGGTGAACGCGCCTTGCGCGGCAGTCTCCTGCCGAAAGGCTGGCGCAAGGTCACACGGCTGTCCACCGCCTGGGAACGGTCCGAAAAGTAAACAGTTCGGCGACATACTGCTGGCGGACGGCACAGCAAAGGACGGTCACCACTGGAGCAAGCGCAGCTGACCCGGAGCTGAAAAGAGTCGGGTTCATTTTTGACGACGATAGGGGCTTGCTATCAGGAAAGGACAGCCCCCGGGCGGGTCGTTTGTGGGATGGCTCCCTGCGGTCCGATTAATTCCCACAAACGACCCGC
>DATICC010000033.1:0-7352 GCA_035457045.1 Woeseiaceae bacterium
GGAATCTCGTCGTGGAACATGACCATCGAATAGCGAGGAATGAAACGGCCGGGCAGGCGACGTTCGAGCTCGAACGCGAGCGCCTTGCGCAACAGGAATCCCGGGTCGCGAACCGTATCGCGCATTTCTACGTAGTTCTCCAGGGCCATGTCGGCAATCGCATTCGCGTTGTCGAGTTGCCTGTGCTCGAAGGTCCGGAACACGCTGTCCCAGTCACCGGCGCTTTGCGCAAGGATTTCGTCGAGTACGACGCAATCCTCGAACGCCAGGTTCATGCCCTGGCCATGGAATGGCACGACGGCATGGGCCGCGTCACCGATCAGCAGCAGGTCGCCGCCGACATGCCAATGGCGGCAGCGGACCGTGCCGAGTATCCCGACCGGATTGGCGGCGAACGTGGCGGTGAGATCCGGTATCAGCGGCATGACATCGGCAAAGTGTTGCTCGAAAAACCTGGAGACCGACGTCGCCGAGTCCAGCGCGGCGAAGCTCGCCGGGCCGTCGTTCGGCAGGAACAGGGTGAGGGTGAAGTCCCCGCCCGGGTTTGGCAGTGCAATCAGCATGAAACCGCCGCGGGGCCAGACATGCAGCGCGCCCGTTGCCAGGCGGAACCGTCCGCCCGGCCCGGCCGGGATCGACAGTTCCTTGTAACCGTGCGGCAACAGGGACTCGGCCGGCGATATATAAGAGTCCGCGCTGAAAGCGCGCCGCAAGCGCGAGCCGGCCCCGTCCGCGGCGATCAAAGGACTATGAGAAATAGTGTATGTATTTGAATTGTCGTGGTTTCTTACTGTCAGACCACGGCCTTTCGGCGCATACTCCACGGCTTCCCGGCCGAATTGCATGGCAACGCCGTGGCGCTCGCAGGCAGCCGTCACCAGCAGGCGATTCAGCCCCGCACGAGATACCGAGTAGATCTGCTCTTGCTCGCGCTGGCCGTAAGGCTGAAGTTCCGTGGTCCCGTTCTCCTTGTGGATCAGCCGGCCGCGCATCGGCAACAGCAGCGGCTCGACCTCCGCCAGCAGCCCGGCGTGCCGGAGGGCACGCATCCCGCGTGCCGACATCGCCAAGTTGATCGAACGGCCGGCGGAAGGTTTTGAGCAGCGGGGGTCCTGCTGACGTTCGTAGACGCTGCTAGTGATTCCGCGCCTGGCGAACATTATCGACAGGAGACTGCCGCATAGCCCCGCACCGATGATGTTCACGGATCCGTCACGCATCGAGCGCGATGCCGAGACGCTGCAGGAAATCGTAGACATCCTCGTAGCTGTTATAAAGCGGTACAGGCGCCACGCGAATGACATTAGGCTCGCGCCAGTCGGCGATGACGTTCTGCTGTTCCAGCGATTCGAACACGCGGCGCGCGTCAAGCGCGCGATCGACTACCTGCAGTGAAAGCTGGCAGCCGCGCGCATTTTCCGGGGTGATGGAAACCACCCGGCCGCCGAACCGTTGCTGCAGGGACTCCGCAAGATATGACGTCAGCCGCTCGGATTTCATGCGGAGCCGATGCATGCCGGCGCGGTGAAAAATCTGCAGCGAAGCGAGGAGCGGTGCAAATGACAGGATCGGTGGATTGCTGAGTTGCCAGTGCTCCGCTCCGCGCGCCGGGGTGAAGCTTGCCGCCATCTGAAAACGCGTCGCTTCGTCGTGGCCCCACCAGCCGAGCAAGCGTGGTATCGAGGCGTCACCCAGGTTCCGCTCGTGCACGAATGCCCCGGCGATGGCGCCGGGGCCGGCATTCAGGTACTTGTAGCTGCACCATACGGCGAAATCCGGTGCCCAGTCGTGCAGTTCGAGCGGCACGTTGCCGATCGCGTGGGCGAGGTCGAGGCCGATGCGGCAGCCGGCATCCCTGGCCAGTCGGCACAGTTCCGGCATGTCGAGTACCTGTCCGCTGTAATACTGCACGCCGGGCAGGAGCATCAGCGCAATGCTGTGGCCGTGATCGGCGAGGAGCCGGGCCAGGTCACCGGCTTTCAGTTCATTCTCGCCTTCACGCGGCTGCCATTCGATCAGGTCGGTACGCGGATCGCCGCCGTGCAACTGCAGCTGCGACAGTACCGCAAAACGGTCCGAGGGAAAGGCCGTCGATTCGATCAGGATCTTCCGCCGCTCGCGCGTCGGCCGGTAGAAACTGGTCATCATCAGGTGCAGGTTGACCGTGAGCGTATTCATGCTGACCACTTCCTGCGGGCGGGCACCGGTGAGATCGGCGATTCCATCCGTGGCCTGGCGATGGTATGGCAGCCATGGGCGACGACCCTGCAAGTGCCCCAGCACCGCCAGCCTGCCCCAGTCCTCGAGTTCCTCGTCCACAAGGCGCACCGCGAGCTTCGGCTGCAGTCCCAGCGAATTGCCGCACAGGTAGATGCAGGCGTTGCCGTGCCGTGCCTCCGGAAAATTGAACTCATCGCGAAACCCGCGCAATGGATCTTCGGTGTCCATTGCCCGGGCAAACTGCCGGCTTGCGTCGTCATTCATGGTCAGGCGAAATCCTTGCGCCGCAGGTTCAGCCATTCGAGAGCCGAATCGGCGAGCAGCCAGTCGCGCGTGCGCTCATCCAGCGGCATCGATTCGATCAAGGCACCCGGGTGATGCTCGCCCAACGGAAACGGGTAGTCGCTGCCGAGCGCAATCCTGTTGGCACCGAAGAGACTGATCATGTAACTCAACATCGCCGGATCGTGCACCAGTGAATCGACGAAGAACCGTCCGATGTACTCGCGTGGATTGCGGGAATTGGCCGTGGCCACGATGTCCGGGCGTACCCGGAATCCGTGCTCGAGGCGCCCGATGAGTCCCGGGAAAGCGCCACCGCCATGGGCAAAGGCAACACGCAAGTTCGGCAGTTTTTCGAAAACCCCGCCGAAGATCAGCGAGCAGATCGACAAAGCCGTCTCGGCCGGCATGCCGACCAGCCACGGCAACCAGTACAGGCCCATGCGCTCGCGGCCGAGCATTTCCCAGGGATGAACGAACACCGCAGCACCGAGGTCGGAGGCTGCCTGCAGTACCGGGAATATGCGCGCGTCATCGAGGTTCCAGCCGTTCACGTGCGAACCGATCTGCACGCCCGCGAGTCCCAGCGAACGCTGGCAGCGCTCCAGCTCACGGATCGCGAGATCGGCATCCTGCATGGGCAGGGTGCCGAGACCGATGAAGCGCCGCGGATATTCGTGCACCAGCCCCGCGATGTGGTCGTTGAGGATGCTCGACAGGTCGGCCGTGTCCCGTGGTTTGGCCCAGTAACTGAACATGACCGGCACGGTGGACAGCACCTGCACGTCGACATCGCAAACGTCGCACTCACCCAGGCGGACAGCCGGGTCCCAGGAATTCGCTTTGACTTCCCGAAAGAGCTTGCCGTCCTGCAACATGCGGGCGCAGCCTGGACCGTGATGCTCGAGTTGCACGAAGCCCCCGTAGCCGTAGCGCTTGTTCAGGTCGGGCCAGTTCTCCGGAAGGATATGCGTGTGTATGTCGATCTTCAGGGTCAAGCGTCAGGCCTTGCGCGGCGGCGTGAGGTAACCGCACTGGCTGCAGCGGCGGTGTCGTTCGGATCCGTAGAATCGTTCGAACACGGGGGGCAGTTGCCCGACGATGTCGGTAACGTGCAGGTATTCCTCGTACAGCTTGTGGTCGCATTTTTCGCAGTACCAGAGGAAGCCATCGAGTTCGCCGGGCAAGCGCTTGCGCTCGACGACCAGCCCGATGCCGCCGGCAAATCGCTGTGGCGAGTGTGGCACTTTGGGCGGCAGCAACAGGACATCGCCTTCGCCTATGCGGATGTCGACCCGCTTCCCCTCCTGCATGGTGCGCAATACCATCTCGCCTTCGAGCTGGTAGAAGAACTCGGGTCCTTCGTCGTAGTGGTAGTCGCTTCGATTGTTTGGGCCGCCGACGACCATGACGATGAAATCGTCTTCCTCGAACACCTGCTGGTTGCACACCGGCGGTCGCAGCAAATGCCGGTGAGCATCGATCCAGCCCCTGAAATTGAACGGCGTGAGTGATTTCATGGTTGATCCGTATCTCGCGTCGCGGCGGCAATGCACTTGAGCTCGATTGCGATCGGTGTCGGGAGGCGGTTTACCTCGATCGTAGTGCGGCAGGGCGCATTGACGCCGAAGTATTCGCCCCAGATCCGGTTGAACACTGCAAAGTCCCGCTTGATGTCGACCAGGTACACGGTGACATCGAGCAGGTCCTCCCAGCGTGCCGAAGCGCTCTCGAGTACCGCGCGCACGTTGGCCAGTACAGCATGGCATTGCGCCTCGAAATCATAATCACGGACCTCGCCCTGTGCATCGAGGGTCACACCGGGGATACTCCCACCGCCCGGCGGCCGCGGCCCGATGCCGGAGAGAAACAGCAGATTGCCGTGACGCCGGGCATGCGGGTAGGCCCCGATCGGGGGCGGCGCGGCGGCAGTGTCGATGCGTTTCGATGTGGTCATGGTCCGGTCATCAGTCGCGACAGTTTACCTTCGTAACCTTCGGTTTGCGGGTCAACTTGACTGCGGTCAATTGACGGCCCCAGACGCAGCCGGTATCCAGCGCAATGATATCCGGCCGAATGAGCAGGCCTAGCGCCGACCAGTGGCCGAAGACGATGCGCGTGCCGCGCCAGGCGGCATCGGGCGCATCGAACCACGGTATGAGATCGCTGCCTGCGGCCTCCGGCGGTCCGGCATGTGTAAGGTTCAGCCGTCCGCCAGGCTTGATCATGCGCATGCGCGTAAGGCAGTTCACGATGACGCGGAGCCGCTTGTTGCCGGTCAGGTCATCGGACCATTTTGACGGTTTGTCGCCGTACATCTTCTTCAGGAACCCTATGTAGTCGTCGCTGCGCAAAAGCTGCTCGACTTCGGCCGCGTGCGTCAACGTGTTCTGCACGCCCCATTGCGGCGGCACTCCTGCGTGCACCATCAGGGTGTTGAGCGAGGCGTCGAAATGGGCCAGCGGGCGATGCCTCAGCCAGTCGAGCAGTTCGTCGGAATCGTCCGCGGCAAGCACTTTCCACAGGGAATCAAAGTGATTGTTCGAAAACCGTATCTCGTTGGCGAGGGCCAGCAGGTGCAGATCGTGATTGCCGAGCACGGTGATCACGGAGTCCCCGAGTTTTCGCACGTAGCGCAGTGTCTTCAGGGACTTCGGTCCGCGATTGACCAGGTCCCCGGTAAGCCACAGCCGATCAGTCTGCGGATCGAATTCCAGTTTATCCAGGAGACGACAAAACGAATCGTAACAGCCCTGCAAGTCACCGATTGCGTAGACTGCCAAAAACTGCTCCCGCGGCGTGCCTAGTGCAGGACCCCGGGCACAGCCAGAGTAAACGGCGGAATCGGCGCATCGAACTGCGTGCCGTTGTCGGCGCGCATGCGATAGCTACCCTGCATTGCGCCCACCGGCGTTTCCAGGACCGCGCCACTGGAATAACGAAACATCTCGCCGGGATTCAGGTGAGGCTGCTCGCCGACGACGCCTTCTCCCTTGACCTCCTGGACCTTGCCGTTGGCATCCGTGATTACCCAGTGCCTGCTCAACAACCTGGCCGGCATGTCGCCGCGATTGAGGATGGTAATGGTGTAGGCAAATACATAGCGGTCGGCCTTGGGCTCCGACTGTTCCTGCACGTAGTCGGTCGCCACCTCTATGCTGATCTCGTACAGGTTCTTCGGCATTCGAACATCGTTCCGTGGCAGTCCGTGACCTCGCTATTCTATCCGAGAAAAAGTCGCGAGACCGCTATTTCCGGTAACTCGCAACATCACCGTCCGTTGCTGCGCGGCAGGTTCGATAATGCCACCCACTCGCTGATCGCGATTTGCTCGGGGCGTGCTGCGGGGTCGATACCGCAGGATCTCAACTGGTCCTCGAGGATCAACCCCTTCAGCGCATTGCGCAGGGTTTTGCGCCGCTTGCTGAATGCCTGGGTAACAAGCCTGGACAACTGCTGCGGGTCCTTGAGATCGACCGTCCGCGCTGCGTGCGGCCGCATGCGCAACACCGAGGAGACCACTTTGGGTGGCGGCTGAAACGCCTGCGGCCCCACGTCGAACAGATGTTCCGACCGCAGGAAACAACCCAGCATGATGGTCAGGCGGCCATACGCCTTGCTCCCTGGGACGGCAGTGATGCGGTCAACAACCTCTTTTTGCAGCATGAAGTGCATGTCGCGAATCTGCGCGCGATAGTCCAGCAGGTGAAAAAGCAGCGGGGTAGAGATGTTGTACGGCAGATTACCGGCGATGCGCAGGTCGGAGCCGAGCTTGGCAAAGTCGAAGCGCAGTGCGTCCGCTTCGTGCACCGTGACCCGGCCATCGGCCTGGAATCGCCGACGCAGTCCGGCCGCCAGGTCGCGATCCAGCTCGATCGCATGCAATGCACGGCTCCGTGCCGCAAGCGAGACGGTTATGGCGCCCCGACCGGGGCCGATCTCGACCAGGGTATCGCCCTGCCCTGGCGAGATCGTGTCGACGATGCGAGCAATGATGTCATCGTCGACCAGGAAGTGCTGGCCGAAACGCTTGCGCGCCCTTTGGCCTTCCGTCATCGATCGGCCAGTTGCAGCGCAAGCTCGACCGCGGCGATCATGCTGCCGGCATCGGCGATGCCGCGACCGGCGATATCGAGTGCGGTACCGTGATCGACCGACGTACGAATGATCGGCAGGCCCAGGGTGACATTCACTGCGGCGCCGAAGCTTGCGTACTTCAGGACCGGCAACCCCTGGTCGTGATACATCGCAATGATGGCGTCCCGGGGCCCCGCGGCGGGAGTGAACGCGGTGTCCGCAGGCAGCGGCCCGCGCACGTCAAAGCCGCGCTCACGAAAGCTTTTCACCACCGGTGCGATGATGCTCGCGTCCTCCTTGCCGAGGTGGCCGCCTTCGCCCGCGTGCGGGTTCAGCCCGCACACGATGAGCGATGGCCTGGCAATGCCGAACAGCCGGGCCAGGTCGGCCAGCAACACCTCGATGACGCGGGTCAGGCCCTCCTGTGTCAGTTCATCGGGGACGTCACGCAGCGGCAGGTGCGTAGTCGCCAGTGCCACGCGCATCGATTTCCCGACCAGCAGCATTACGGGCGTGGCGCTGCCGGTCAGCTCTGCCAGGAACTCCGTGTGGCCGCTGAAAGCGATCCCCGCGTCGTTGATGACACTCTTTTGCAGAGGTGCAGTGACCAGCGCGGCATACTCACCCGACAGGCAACCGGCAACGCCGGCTTTCAGGCCTTCCAGCAATGCGCTTGCATTGGCCGTGTCGGGAGTTCCGCAGACACGCGGTTTAGGCAGTTTTTGCGGGATGACCAGTAACTCGCCTTTGCGAACCTGGCGATTCCCGTCGTA
>DATICC010000034.1:0-8130 GCA_035457045.1 Woeseiaceae bacterium
GGAAAGATCCGATACCGGAAATAAAGTCAGTGCCGGTGTTCACCTGTTTGCGTTATCAACGAATACAGGTGAACACCGGCACCTATTGGTTCCTAGCGTAACGCAAGCGATCTCTGGCAACGGACCTGGTCGCTGCCTCTGGGCATGCTGCCTTTGCCTACCCGGCCCTCGAGACCCTGCACGACGAGGATACCGCCGCTGTCACGGCAGCGCTGGCGAATTTCGAGGAACTTTGCCATACGTTCCGCGTCGCGGTATTCGCGTGCTTCGATTTGCTTCTCGGTAGGTGCTGCACAAGCGCCAAGCAGAATGATGCTCCCGAGCAGAATGCCTGCTTTCATGTCCTTCTCCACTACGGCCAGTCGTTACGGAAAGAAGCAGACGAAACGCATGGATCCTTGCAGTGGTCAGTGAATAGATGCGCCTGTGCGCGCTTCCGTTTAGACTTTTTTGGCAGTAGCCATATGCCGCGGAAATAGCACGGGTTCCGGCCGGGCACGGTCGCGCCGTCCCCAAGGCGGACCGGCTTTCGAGGCGTGCGGATAGTGATACCGGGCACACACGCCGGCGCCGTGGTCGGCTAGAATTGCTGAACTATGAATTTACTCGTTATTTTGGTGCTGGCCCTGATGCCGCTCGCGGCAGTGGCGGCGGATGGCGACGAGGACTACGCGCGCCAAGCAGGCAAGCAGGTCGGCGTGTACGAGAATGACGCGCTCAACTACCGTCTCGATCTCGAAGGTAATTCCTATACCTTCGTCAATTTCAGGGACAAGGTTCCGGAAGCCAGCTTCGCCGCGATGCGATTCAGCCCGAACGTCGTTTCGGTGGTCATCGTCGAGGATATCGGCGTGGCCTTCAGCCCGGAACAATATGCGGAGCTGGTTCGCACGGCGATGACGTCCCGACTGGCGGGCAGCGACGAGGTCGAACTGACCGATTTTCGCGATATCGGTTCGCGAGTCGAGGGTGATTACCCGATACACCAGGTCGCATTGTTTGGGACGGCCAAGTCCGAGCCCATCGTCTACGTGATCTCTGCACTGGTGGATCGGACCCGTGCCTACCAGCTCCTGACTTTCGGCACGAACCAGGGCGAAGCCGTGGTCCTCGAGCAGGCCGATGCACTCGTTTCGGGTTTCTCCCTGATCGAGAAGGATGCCGTACAGGTCGCCGCCGGCCCGGTGCGGCCGGTCGATGCGTACGATTCGAAAACATTTGCCTACGGTTTTCGGGCCGGCAACAAGGAGTGGTTCGGCTGGGCGGACCTTGCCGAAGACTACGAAGGCGCCGATCTCGGCGCACTGTCGTCGAAGTCTTACGGCGCCGTCGTGCTCCCGGTGTGTTGGAACGGCCCGAAGCCCGCCGAAACCGCTATCTATTCGGTGATGATGCAGCAGTTCGGCGAAGCGTATCCGAGCAAGTTCGTAAAGGAGGAACGCCTGTTGGAACGGGACGGCGTAACCGGCCGGCTGTTCCTCGGTCGTGAAAAAAACGACGGCGAGGAGTTCGACTATTTCCTGTGGATGGCCGCAAACGAGCATTGCGCCTACACGCTGGCGGCATGGGGGCCGGTCAGCGACAGCCGAACCGGCAAGGAACTGGAAGCGCTGTGGAGCAATTTCGAGATCCGGCAGAACCCGATGGCGCTCAGCAACTACTATGCCGATGCGTCAGAGCGCCGCAGCAATGCCTACCTGCTCAACGCCTTCGGCCTGCATTACTTCGAAGCACGCAGTTACCGCGATGCCTATCGTTTTTTCTCGCAAGCTGCAGATCTGCAAACCGCTGACGAGACCTACCTTGTCAATTCCCTTCGCTCCCTGGTCGAACTCGATGCCTATCGGGAAGCGGTGGAATGGCTTGCGCCGCGACTTGGGTACTTTGCCGGGAACCGCGTGGTGCAAAGTTGGGACGCGTGGCTCGCCTACCAGACGAACGATTCCGGGAAGGCGATCCGGATCTACGGCGATCTCTTCGCCGGCGGATACCGGGACGACGACGATTTCTCCGTGTATCTGACGCTGCTTGCCGATGCAGACCAATGGGACGAAGTCGACCGGGTGTTTGCCGACTACACGGAGGGTGGTAGCACCGAAACGACACAGGTGCTGAAGGCACAACTCCTGGGACGCCGGGGCCGGTACGAAGAGGCGCTAGCCGCGCTCGACGAAATGTCGCAGGGCCGGCCGTTCAACGCCGACATGGTGTACGAGCGCATCGCGATACTTTATGAGATGGACAATCCTGCTGAAGTGCTGCGTCTCGCGGAACTGCTGATCGATAACGGATATCCGTCATTACAGAGTTACTACTACAAGGGCGATGCCGAGTACCAGCTGCGCTGGTACCAGAAGGCACGGGAGTCGTTCGAGAAAGCACAGAGCTACTCGCCGACGAACCCCAATATAAAAGAGTACCTCGATGCCATCGATACGATGCTCGGTGAAGGCGATAACGCGAGCATCAGCACGCCAATTGAGCCCGTGCCGTTGCCGAAGTCCCTGCAAAAGGTATTCGAATCGCATGGCCGGTCGGCTGCGGTCGAAGGTTTTGGCGCGATATATACCACCCGCATAGCCGGATTCCACTTCGATCAGGGCGAATCGATCTCGCAAACGCAATACCGAAAAGTTCGCATCCTGGACACCAACGGTATCAAGCAGTTCAGCACGCTGGAATTCGATTTCGACCAGGCCTTCGAGCACCTGTATGTCAACAGCGTGATCGTCCGCAATCCGGATGGCGAAAAGATTGCCGAAGGCGAGCCCGATTCCTACTACATTACCCACAATGAGGGCAGCTTCAAGGCGAGCACGGGAAGAACCGTCCACATTCCGGTGCCGAGCCTGGCTCCCGGCGTGCTGATCGAGGCCGTCGTGACGAAAACCGTGTCGGTCGACAAGGGCACGTTTCCACTGGAAGTTGTGTACCTTTCGAGCGACCGGCCGGTCGAGTACAGCGCCGTCTACGTCAGCGGCGACCCGAAGCCGCTGCAGTACCAGAGCAGGGGACTCGCGAAGCCGCGGCAGAGCGATTCGGCCCTCATCTGGGAGATCGAGGATCCTGCCCCTTATCGCTGGGAACCGTTGCAGCCCTACTACGACCAGATACTGCCCTGGGTGTACTTCGGTACCGTCAGCAATGACTGGCGGGAAGCGGGCGCGACCTACCTGGAGCAGATACGGGACAAGCTCGACACCTCGCACGTGGCGGATCGAGCGCGCGGGCTGGTCGAGGGCATCGATGACATACAAAGAAAGATTGATGTATTGAGTGCCTACGTGCAGAACGAGATTCACTACGAGGCGATCGAGTTCGGCCGGCGCGCATACATCCCGAAGACAGCGCGCGAGACCCTGCGTGATCGCTATGGCGACTGCAAGGATCACGCGGTGCTGCTTTATTCCTTGCTGGAGTCGGTGGGCATCCCGGCTTCGCTGGCACTGGTCAACCTGAACGAGCAGGTACTGGCGGAGTTGCCGGATACCGACCAGTTCGATCACATGATCGTCGCGGTGGAGAGCGCAAACGGCCGGGTGTTCATCGATCCGACCGACAAGGACCTGCGGCTCGGCCACTTGCCGCCGCGTTCCATGGCCGGAAATCATGCCTTGGTCCTCGATGAGGTACCGGCCCTGATGCAGATTCCGGACTACGCATCGGACCTCGTGGGACTGAGCATCGAGCGAACCGTGGAGGCGAGCGACGAGAGCCAGATCGCGGTCACCGAGACCGGGCGCTTCACGGGTTACCAGGCGGCCGAGTTGCGCGGCCAGCTGCGTGAAATCGAGGCGTCGGAAATGCAGACATCCCTGCAGCGATGGGTCGCCACCCGTTATGCGGATGCCGAAGTGACCGGCCACTTTGTCGATAACCTGTTCGACGCAAGCTATGACCTCGTCATCGAATTGCAGTACACGATGCCTATCGGTGACGATGGCAGTTTCGAGCTGCCCGGATTCCTCGAGGGCTACTACCTCGAGTTCGAGCGCGTGGCGGACCGGCGTTTTCCTTTCGAGCAGGTATTCCCGCTGCGCGTGGCCGCGATAACCTCTCTCAAGTTGCCGGCGGAACGCAAGTTGCAGATCGCTGCGAAAAAACCCGATGCGGGCGAGTCGCGTTTCGGCAACTGGCAACGACAGTTGAGCCAGGATTCCGGTGCCTGGGAAATGCGCTTTGACTACGTCGCCGACGAATCGCGCTTCGATGCCGGTGAATACAGGGAATTCACGGAGTTTCACCGGAAACTCGTCGACGCGATCGAGCAGCCGCTGATCGTGGAGTAGTCGTCCGAACGCCCGTATGGGTATAGACTTGCGGTACCCACAAGAAAAACTTCAGGGGGTTCGCCGTGATCCAGTTCGAGTTGAATGGGCAGACCGTTACGTCCGAGAGCCCGCCGGACACCCCGCTCCTGTGGGTCATTCGTGACGAACTGAAACTGAAGGGCACAAAATTCGGTTGCGGCATCGCACAATGCGGTGCCTGCACCGTGCATATCGACGGTGCGGCCGTGCGTTCCTGCGTTACTTTCGTGGCACTTGCGGAAGGGCGGTCGGTAACGACCATCGAGGGCCTCAACACCGCGGAAGGCAAAGCCCTGCAGTCCGCCTGGGTCGAGGAACAGGTGCCGCAATGCGGCTACTGCCAGTCGGGGCAGATCATGCAGGCCGCGAGCCTGCTCGCCGGCACGCCCAATCCGGGCGACCAGGAAATCAATGACGCCATGAGCGGCAACCTGTGCCGCTGCATGGCGTATCCGCGCATACGCAAGGCGATCAAGCGCGCCGCCGCGGCAGAGGAGGCATGATCATGGTAATGCCACAGCGTAAACAGGCCATCAGCCGCCGCACGTTCCTGGCCGGCACCGTCGGCACGGGACTGGTCATGAGTCTCGGCACCGTATTGCCCGGCTGCAGCCGCGAGGAAGCGGCCAGCGACATCGCCGCCGGCGGTGCAAGCAAGATCTTTTCGCCGGCGGTCTGGTTCGAGATCGGCAGCGACGGCCGCGTTCTGGTCAACATCGCCAAAGCCGAGATGGGGCAACACGTAGGCACCGCGCTCGCGCGTATCGTTGCGGACGAACTCGGCGCGGATTGGAGCACCGTATCGATCAGGCATGTCGATTCGGACCCGAAGTGGGGCTACATGGTGACGGGCGGATCGTGGTCGGTATGGACCTCGTTCACGATGCTGTCGCAGGCCGGCGCCGCGGGGCGGACCGTGCTTGTCGATGCGGGCGCGAAACTGCTCGGCGTCGAGCCGTCGACGTGCCACGCGGAGGGCGGCGAGATCGTCGCCGGCGACAAGCGCGTTTCCTTTGCCGAGATCGTCGCGAAAGGCGACATCAGCCGCACGTTCAGCGCCGAGGAACTGGCCGCGATGCCGGTCAAGCCGGCCGCCGAGCGACAGTTGATCGGCAAAGCGACCCGCGCGCTCGACATACCGGCAAAATCCAATGGCACGGCGGTGTACGGACTCGATGCCGAACTCCCCGGCATGGTGTACGCGCATCCGATGATCCCGCCCACGCGCTACGGCAGCACGATACGTTCGATCGACGACACGGCAGCGAAGGACATCCCCGGCTACGTGCAGACATTGGCGCTGAATGACCCGAGCAACGTGATCCAGGGCTGGGCGGTTGTCGTTGCGGAGAGTTTCCCCAGTGCGATGAAAGCGGCGCAGGCGGTCAAGGTCGACTGGGAAGCCGGCCCGACGGCCGGGGTGAACGAGGCGGATATCCTGGCCGAGGGCGCGAAGCTTGCGGCCGACCCGGCAAGTGGCACGCTCGTGGTCAACGACGGTGACGTGGCTGCAGCACGTGAGTCCGCGGCGAAGACACACACGGCTACATACACGACCAGCACCGCTCTGCACTTCACGCTGGAACCGCAAAATGCACTGGTCGAGTACGTCGATGGTGTATTCCACATTCACTCGGGCAACCAGTGGCAGTCGCTGATCCTGCCCGCATTGGCGCAGGCGCTCGCGGTGCCGGAGACCAGTATCATCATTCACCAGTACTATCTCGGCGGAGGATTTGGCCGGCGGCTTTTCGGCGACCAGATGATTCCGGCGGCCCTTGCTGCGCGCGAGCTCGGCCGGCCGGTGAAACTCGTGTTCGAACGCGAGGATGACAGCCGTTTCGATTGCGCGCGTTCGGCGTCGGTTGCGAGATTCGATGCCTCATTCGATGCCAAGGGTGCATTGACGGGCATCGAGCACGCCGCTGCCGCGGGCTGGCCGACGCTTGCCATGGCGGCGGGCTTCCTCGCGGATGGAGTCGATGGCAAAGGAAAATTCGACCCGTTTGCCGTCAGCGGCGCCGATCACTGGTACACGCTGCCGAACCATCGTGTGCGTGCCATCAACAACGATCTCGCGCAGAGAACTTTCCTGCCGGGATGGTTGCGCGCGGTGGGCTCCGGATGGATCGGCTGGGGCGTCGAGTGCTTCATGGACGAGCTTGCCGCGATGACTGGCGAAGACCCGGTGGCGTTTCGCCTCGCGCGGCTCGATGCGGCGGGCAAAAACGCAGGTTCGGCGCCGAATGCCGTCGGCGGTGCGGCGCGGCTCGCGGCAGCGCTGCGCGATGTGGCGGAGCGCTCGGGCTGGGGCAAGGAACTCCCCGACGGCGAGGGCATGGGCGTTGCCGTCAGCCACGGTCAGGAACGCAACATGCCGACGTGGACCGCCTGTGTCGCGCACGTCGCCGTCGATGCGGAAACGAAAAAGATCAAGGTGAAAAAGATCTGGCAGACCATCGATTGCGGCACGGTCGTGCACCCGGATGGCGCGATGGCGCAGGCCGAGGGTGCAACACTCTGGGGCTTGAGCCTGGCTTTGCACGAAGGCACGGCGATCGCCGACGGACAGGTGAAAGACCGGAACCTCGATACCTACACGCCGCTCAGGATGTCCGACGTGCCGGAGCTCGACATACATTTCATGCCGAGCACGGAGTTTCCGGTCGGCATGGGCGAACCGCCGCTGATCGCGGTACCGCCCGCCGTCGGCAACGCGGTTTTTGCGGCAACGGGCAAACGCATCCGGGATTTGCCGATACGCCTGTAAGGGCGGCGTGCATCGGGAATGAAATACAAAGCCATCAAGCTGGTCAAGCGGCCGGCGCTGACGATCACGCCGGACGTTTTCGAAACCGTGACGCTGGAAACGCCGCCACTCGAAAACGGACAAATGCTTCTCAAGCAAACTCACATGTCACTGGACCCTGCCATGCGGGGCTGGATGTCCGCGGACAAAGGGAGTTATATCCCGCCGGTCGAACTGGGCAGCGTGATGCGGTCGAGCGGCGTTGCCGAAGTGGTAGAGTCGAAGAACGAGCGCTTTCCAGTCGGAACGCGCGTCGTCGGCATGATCGGCTGGACCGAATACGCCGTCAGCAAGGGCGATGGCCTGCAGAAACTTCCGCCCGGTATTCCCGCAGAAGCAGTGCTGTGCGTGCTGGCTTTGCCGGGACTCACCGCTTACCAGGGCCTGGTCGAGATCGGCAAACCCAAAGCCGGTGAGACGCTGGTGGTATCAGGGGCTGCCGGATCCGTCGGTGCGATGGTAGGACAGATCGCGAAAGCCGAAGGCCTGCGCGTGGTCGGCACGGCCGGCACGGACGAGAAATGCCGCTGGCTGGAGGACGAACTCGGTTTCGACAAAGCGATCAACTACAAGTCTGACGATCTCGCGCAGCAGCTCGCGGACGCAACTCCAAAGGGTGTGGATATTTACTTCGAGAACACGGGCGGCAAGGTGCAGCACATCGTCTTCGGCCGCATGAATGCGCACGGTCGCATCATCGTTTGCGGCATGATCGCCGACTACAACACGGACAAACCCTCGCCCGGCCCGAACTGGCTGAACATCATTCGCAAACGCCTGACGATCACCGGCTTCACCATGCCGGATCACTGGGACAAGGTACCGGAAATGATGCAGAAGCTGTCCGCGTACTACGCTGCAGGCAAGCTCAAGTACCGCGCGCACAAGCTCAACGGACTCGAGAGCGCCATCGAAGGCATCAATCTTCTGTTCACCGGCGGTAACATCGGCAAACTCATGGTCGTCCTCTGATCCCGTTCGCGACGCCTTTCTCCGGCTTATCGACGACTT
>DATICC010000035.1:0-2730 GCA_035457045.1 Woeseiaceae bacterium
TTGTCGATATTGAAGTGTCATGAGCGTCGCGCTGCTCATGAGCCGCACGCAGCTCGGCATCCAGGCGCCGCCGGTCACGATCGAGGTTTTCCTGTCCGGCGGTTTGCCGACATTTTCCATCGTGGGACTGCCCGAGACAGCGGTCCGCGAGAGCAAGGACCGGGTGCGCGGTGCCATCATCAGCTCGGGCTTCATGTTTCCGCAGGGCCGGATCACCGTCAGCCTCGGGCCGGCAGACCTGAAGAAAACCGGCGGCCGATTCGACCTGCCGATCGCGCTCGGCATCCTCGCGGCGAGCAATCTCATCCCGACCGACAAACTGCCGGACATGGAGTTCTACGGGGAACTCGGCCTGAACGGCGACGTGCACCCGGTGCCCGGGACCCTGCCCGCCGCTCTGCGAGCTGCCGAAGCCGGGCGCGCAGTCATGGTGCCGCGTGCCAATGGCACCGAGGCGAGCCTGTCATCGGTGGAGGTGTTCCTGGCAGACAGCCTGTTGCAGGTCACCGCACATCTCAACGGTACCGGCCGAGCCGACCGGCTGCGTCAGTCGCGGCCGCCACCGACTGCAGCCAAAGTGCCGGACATGAGCGACGTCCGCGGCCAGCCGCTGGCCCGCCGGGCCATGGAAGTGGCGGCAGCCGGCGGACACAACATCCTGCTCATGGGCCCACCCGGCACCGGAAAAAGCATGCTGGCAAGGCGATTGCCGGGGATCTTGCCGCCGATGAGCGAAGACGAAGCGCTCGAGACGGCTGCCATAGACTCGATCCTCGGACGCCGGCTCGATCTTTCGTCGTGGCGGCAACGCCCGTTTCGCGCGCCGCATCATACGGCCTCGGCCGCCGCCCTGGTCGGCGGCGGTTCCGATCCGCGACCCGGCGAGGCCTCGCGTGCGCACAACGGCGTGCTGTTTCTCGATGAGTTACCGGAGTTCAGCCGGCATGTGCTGGAAGTTCTCCGCGAGCCATTGGAGAGCGGGGCGCTGACGATCTCCCGGGTCGGGCGCCAGGCCGAGTTCCCGGCGAGTTTCCAGCTGGTCGCAGCCATGAACCCCTGTCCCTGCGGTTACCTGGGAGACCTGGCCGGCGATTGCCGTTGCAGTGCCGACCGCGTGGCCCAGTATCGCGGCCGGATATCAGGGCCCTTGCTCGACCGCATTGACCTACTCGTAACCGTGCCCCGCCCGCCCAGGGATTGCCTGAGACCGGATGCGCCGGCGGCGGAGGCAAGTGCGGCAATTGCTGCAAGGGTAGCCAGGGCGAGAGCAAGACAACTCGCACGGGCCGGCTCGTGCAACGCACGCATACCCGTCAGTGCGCTGGAAGAGCTGTGCGAAACGACGGCGGAAAGCTGGGAACTGCTGGAGCGAGCTGTCGAGCGTTTCGCGCTTTCGGCGCGCGCGCATCACCGCATCCGGCGCGTCGCACGCACTATTGCCGATCTTGCGGGTGAGGACGTCGTGGCAGCGCCGCACATGGCGGAGGCGCTTTCCCTGCGACAGCTACTGTGACTGCGACACCATGTAATCGACCGCATCGCGTACTTCCTGATCCGAAAGATCCATACGCGCACCTTTCTGCGGCATGAATCCGGTCGATCCGGTGAATCCGTTGATGGCATGGTCGTACAGCGTCGTGTTGCCCTGCGCAATGCGCGGTGCCCAGGCGGCGGCATCGCCTATCTTCGGTGCGCCGCCAATGCCGCTGCCGTGACAGGCGATGCAGGCTTCGTTGTACACCTGTGGACCCGTCAACGTCGTTTCGACCGGTTCGGTCGCCGGGGCTGCGGCAACCTGCGGTTCACCGGCATTCGCTTCCTCGCCCGGCAGATAGACCTGGCCGAAAGGACGCAATCGTTCTTCCACGGCAGCGCGATACTCGTCGGTCGTGCTGGTAAACACATCCTGTGTGCGGCTTGTCATTTTCATTGCAAGCACGAGGATCGCCAGGGCGACGAACGCCAGTACACCGATAACGAGTGAATAGAGGTCGAAAAATTTCTGGTCCCGTTTCAAGATCTGTCTCCGGGTTCTTGTTTCACGGTCAGTTCGGCAGTCACGCGCGAGCCGGAAGGGCCGGCATTATATAACAGGAACAGAAACCTGTAGGAGCCTGCATTGCAGGCGACCTTTCAACGCCGGCACCGAACCCCGGCCGCCGTGCAGTGTAATATCAGCTCGATGCTGATCATGAACAGTCCGTGCAATGCGGGGCAGCGGCAGTGAGTCGCCGCCCGGAAACCGTATCCCTGGTCCTTGGCTCGGGCGGCGCCCGCGGCCATGCGCACATAGGTGTCATTCGCGCGCTGGAGCAAAGAGACCTCAAGGTCCGCAGCATCGCCGGCACCTCGATGGGTGCCGTCATTGGCGGGATCTACGCGGCCGGGCAGCTCGATACCTATGTCCGCTGGGCCATGCAGTTGCGAAAGACGGACGTAGTCAGGTTGCTCGACTTTTCCTTTACCCGCACGTCGCTGTTCAAGGGCGAACGAATCATCGACGTACTCAAGGACCTGATCGGTGATCGGCAGATCGAGGACCTGCCGGTCGCGTTCACTGCAGTCGCCACCGCGATCGAGGAGCAACGCGAAGTGTGGCTCAACAAGGGTTCGCTGTTCACTGCGATCAAAGCCTCAATTGCGGTGCCCGGCGTTTTTTCGCCGGTTGTCATCGACGATCGGCTGCTCGTCGATGGCGGTCTCGTCAATCCGATTCCGATGGCGCCGACA
>DATICC010000036.1:0-3349 GCA_035457045.1 Woeseiaceae bacterium
CCATGCCACCCACGTTGCCGAACACCTGCGGCACGAGCGCGAGAAACAAGGCGACGGCCAGAAGACCGAAACCGACGAATTTGAGCGACAGGTCGTCATCCGTGCGATCTACTGCAGCATCCGCCGATTCACCGCCGACGCGATCGCGCAGCCGGCTTGTTCCGATGCGAAAACTCTGCACCATGACGGGTATGCTGCGAATGAGGGTGATGATCCCGGCCGTCGCGACGGCACCAGCGCCGATGTATCGTACGTATCGCGACCAGATCTGGCCGGGCGACATGTCCCTGATGAGAGCAACGGTCTCCGGGAATATCGGCACGGTGAAGCTGTCGCCCCAGACCGCGATCGACGGGATGATAATGACCCAGGCCAGCAGGCTGCCGCCGACCATGACCGTGGCGATTGCCGGTCCGAGGATGTAACCCACACCGAAAAGGGCGGCCGACAGGTCCATGCCGAGCTCGCCTTTCTTCAGGAACGGCAGGCTGGTCGTGACGTGATCTGGAATCACCTTGATCCACGACGTCAGTAACTTGAATAGCGCGCCGATGCCGAGCCCGAGGAACACGAAACGCGCGCTGCGCCCGCCGACTTCACTGGCAACCAGCACCTCCGCGCAGGCCGTTCCCTCCGGGTACGGCAGGCGGCCGTGTTCACCCTTGATCAGGAAACGCCGCAACGGAATCATGAACAGCACACCAAGCAGACCGCCGCACATTGCCAGCAACGTCATCTGCAGCAATTCGGGAGCGACGCCCCAGAGAAACAGGGCCGGCAGGGTGAAGATCACGCCGCTGGCCAGCGAACTCGACGCCGATCCTATGGTCTGCGAAATATTCGCCTCGAGTATGGAGCCGGGGTAGCCCGCAGTCTGCAGAGCCTTGAATGCGGCGACGGTCATGACGGCTACCGGGATCGAGGTACTGATGGTCAGTCCCGCGCGCAGCCCGAGGTAAGCGTTGGCTGCGCCAAAGACGATGCCAAACAGGATGCCGAAGAACGCCGCCTTGAGTGTGAATTCCGGCAATGCCGTCTGCGGCGAAATGAACGGCTCGTACACCTCGCCCGGCGCGAGTTCAACGTAAGCACGCGGAGACAGTCCGTTGTGTGAGGTGCTTGTATCCCTGTCACTCATGGCTGAGCCCCGATCCTGTAAGTCATGAAGGATACCGGAGCGTTGGCCTGGGAACACCGCGTTGTTCGGCCCGGGACAGCGGGGGACCGAAAAAAGCCGCCCAGATGACTGGGCGGCATATTAAGCAGAAGGTACGTCAGGCGCGGATACCTTGGCTGGATGAATCGCACGGGCATCAATGTCCGATTGATTCTGCTTCCAGTATCGCAGTTGCAGTGCAACGCGTTTCGCCGGCAGCAATCGCTGACGTCCGGAAGGACGCGACTGCTCGATCGCGGTGTGCGTGATGAGAGGTGACACGCGCCAACCGCACGACGAACCCAGCTTCCCGCGTGGCGTTACAGCTGAACCGCCTTCAGACACCTTTTCTCCGTGCGTACCGGATTGGTACGCGGGCGATGCTACTACATCTTGTGCCCGAAGGCGAGATGTGCACTAGATATTGTCGGTGTTCACAAATTGGCAAGCAACTCGCGACTGCGCGCGTGCTGCTGATTTCGTCGCGGGAACAAAAACGCTACGCTCGATTCGGTTCCTGTTAATTCGGCTGCGGGGGGACGCACATTGACCAGCACTACAGATGCGGTGGGTCGCGCCGGCTATCAACGCGCAGGCCTTGGCCTTGGCCCGCTCGTAGCCATCGTCATGATCGCTGCCGGGCCGCCGGAAGCGCTGTCGACTGCAGCATGGTATACGGCTGCAATGGGACTGCTGATGGCAATCTGGTGGGCGACGGAAGCGGTACCGATCGCCGTCACTGCACTCCTCCCCCTGGTGTTATTTCCGCTCCTCGGCATCGCCGACATCCAGGACGCCGCTTCGCCGTTTGCCAACAAGGTCGTGTTCCTGTTTCTCGGTGGCTTCGTCGTCGCACTCGCCATGCAGCGCTGGAACCTGCACCGTCGCATCGCCCTGTCGATCCTGCAGCACACGGGGGGCAACGGTGCGTCGCTGGTCGGAGGATTCATGCTGGCGAGTGCGCTCATCAGCATGTGGGTGATGAACACATCCACGACGATGATGCTGTTACCTATCGCCGTGTCGGTGATAGCAGTCATACACAGCACCATCGATGACCTCGACGATCGTGCCAGGCGCGATTTCCAGTACGCCCTGCTGCTCGGCGTCGCATACGCCTCGACCATCGGCGGCATGGCGACCCTCGTCGGCACTGCGCCGAACGCGATGCTCGCCGCTTTCGTGGTCGAGAACTATTCGAAGGAGATCAGGTTCGCGAACTGGATGCTGGTCGGTGTGCCCCTGGCGGCGGTGATGCTGCCCTGTGCCTGGCTGGCGTTGACCAGGGTCGTGTTCAAGGTCAATTTCCACACGTCGGCCGAGAGCCGGGCTCACCTGCGCAAGCTCAAGGCCGACCTGGGGCCAATGACCGTGCCGGAGCGCCGTGTCGGGATTGTCTTCGTGTTGCTCGCGCTCACCTGGATCTTCCGGCCGTTGCTGAACCGGGTGCCAGGCCTCGAAGCGCTCGATGATTCCGGGATCGCCATGGCCGGCGCGGTGGTCCTGTTCCTGCTACCGAGCGGAAATGTGCAAGATCCCCTGTTGCTACGCTGGGAACAGGTCGAGCATCTGCCGTGGGGAATCCTTCTTCTGTTCGGCGGGGGCCTGTCGCTGGCGAATGCCGTGAGCGACACCGGGCTTTCTGCCTGGATCGGCGAGGGACTGCACGTTGTTGCCACGCTGCCCGATGCGTTGGTGGTCGTCGTGGTAGCGACGATCATTATCTTCCTGACCGAACTCACCAGCAATGTCGCGACGACCGCGACGTTCCTCCCGGTCGCCGGCGCCGTTGCCATGGAAGCCGGCATCGACCCGATCATCCTGCTTGTGCCGGTCACACTGGCCGCGAGCTGTGCGTTCATGCTTCCCGTCGCAACGCCGCCGAACGCCATTGTATTTGGCTCGGGCCTGCTCACTATCCCGAAGATGGTGCGTGCCGGCATAGCGCTGAACATCATCGGCATCGCAGTGGTGTCGGTGGTCGCACTGACACTGGTTCCGAAATTCCTGCATGGATGAAGCGCAATGACAGTCGAATACCCGGTTAACAAAAGGAACAAAGTCAGGCAGCTGCGGGAGAAAGGCCGCTACGACAGGGACACCGTGCATCGCATACTCGATGCAGGCCTCGTTGCACAGGTTGCATTCATCGAGGCCGGGAATCCCGTCGTCGTGCCCATGATTTACGGGCGG
>DATICC010000037.1:0-20366 GCA_035457045.1 Woeseiaceae bacterium
ACGGCGCGAGTTTCGGTGCCGCCAGCGGCCGCTCCACGCCGAGCTATATCAACGGGAAACTGTATACCGTGGCCGGTCCACGCCGGCACGTGGTCGCCATCGATCCGGCAAGCGGTGAAACCATCTGGTCCTACCGGGAACCTCACACCCGGCGCTGGGAATACTCGATGCGCCAGGACTACGGCAAAGGTGTCGCTTATCACGAGGTCGACGGGCGGGGCGTCATCTACATTATTTCCCCGGCGTTTTTCCTGACTGCGCTGGATGCGGAGACCGGCCGTCCGCTGGAAGGATTTGGCAAGCCGGTGCCCATCGATGGATTTCCTCAAACAGGCGTGGTGGACCTGCTCGCCGACCTCGGCCACGAGTACGACCCCTACGAAGGACTGCCGCTGGAAAAGGGCTATATCACGTCGTCGTCACCGCCGATCGTGGTCAACGGTGTCGTCGTCGTCGGTAACTCCGCCGAACAGGGATACAACCAGTCTCGCATCGAGAACATCCCGGGAGACATCCTCGGATACGACGCGCGTACGGGCGAATTTCTATGGAAATTCAATGTATTACCAGGTCCCGGCGAATTCGGGCACGAGACCTGGGAGAACGACGCTTGGCAATGGACAGGCGATATTTCCTCCTGGGCACCCCTGTCCGCCGACCAGCAGCGTGGCATTGTGTACGTACCGACCAACGGCGCGACGCTCGATTTCTATGGCGGGTTCCGGCCGGGCAACAACCTGTTCAGCACCAGCCTCATAGCCCTGGATGTAAAGACCGGCAAGCGCATCTGGCATTACCAGATGGTGCATCACGATATCTGGAACTACGACACACCCACCGCACCGGTGCTGCTCGATGTCACGATGGATGGCAGGACAGTACCGATAGTGGTTCAGACGACCAAGCAGGCTTTTGCCTACACTTTCAATCGCGAGACCGGCGAACCAATCTGGCCGATCGAGGAGCGACCGGTACCGGCATCACGGGTACCCGGCGAAAAACTCTCGGCAACGCAGCCGTTCCCTACCAAACCGGCCGCCTACGACAACCAGGGACTGACGGAGGACGACCTGATCGACTTCACCCCGGAACTCCGCCAGCGCATGCTGGAAATTCTCGAAGAATACGAAACCGGCCCTCTGTTCAACCCGCCCCTGCATCGCGGCAACGATCTCGGCAAGAAAGCCGCACTGTGGTGCCCGGGCGATATCGGCGGCACCAATATCGATGGTCCGTCGGCGGCCGATCCGACCACCGGCATTCTCTACGTCACCTCGCGCAAGCATTGCTCCTACCGCATACTGGCGCCCGGCGCGGAACGGGATGCACTGATCAAGGAGCCAACCGGGTCGACCGTTGCGGACTGGGTCGTGACGCCGCCTTACGGTTCGGTGCAGGGTCCGGACGGACTGAACATGTTCAAGCCGCCGTACAGCCGCATCACCGCCATCGACATGAATACCGGCGAACACCTGTGGTGGATTCCGGTTGGCGAGACGGCGGACAAGGTGCTGAATCACCCGGACCTCAAGGGCATGGACATCCCGAACACCGGCTATGGCGTATCTGTCGCGCCGATGACGGTCACCAGCACCCTGCTGATCTATGCGGGTCAGTCCGGTGACGGCACACCGCAGCTGTATGCCATTGACAAGAAGACCGGTGAACAACTCGCCAGGGTCGAGGCACCGGCCGTGAGCAGTTACGGCATGATGACCTACGTGCACAAGGGCAAGCAGTACGTCATGCTGCAGACCGGCAGCACGCTGACCGCCATGGCCCTGTACGATCCGCATGCCGATGATTCAGGCACGGTTCACTGAAGCAGTGGCAGAATCGCACGGTCTTTGAGCGGATTGCGTGATGATGAAGATCGTTCCTGCGGCGATGCTTGCACTGCTTGCGATGTCCGGGGCCGTTCTGGCGGACGGGCTCACGACCAATGATGCCGTTTACAGCAAGGAACAGGCGAAGGTCGGCGAACAGTTGTACAAGGACCACTGCCTGCTGTGCCATGACAAGAAGTATTTCCGGCCGGTTTTCGTTGCCTGGGAAGGGAAAACTCTCGGCACTTTCAATGCGGTCATGAATTCCTCGATGCCGCAGACCAATCCAGGCTCGCTGCCGCTCAAGGACTATGTGGACATCCTTGCCTACATACTGTCGCTGAATCGATATCCCGCGGGCAGCGAGCCGCTCAGCAACGACAACAACGAACTGGACAATATTACGATTGCGCCACGCTGAACTGGCGCCGGGCGGCCGCCGGCCGCAGAATGCCGGTTGCAGAATGCGTCGAGGCGCGAATCGCGCACAACCAGGGGGTAGTCAATGAGGACCGTTCATGTCATGCCGGCGTGGTCCCGGCCTGTCAGGCTGTTTTGCTTGCTCGTGTTGGCGATAGCGCTGCTGCTGCTCAGGGTCCCGGCGGCGGCGGCCGAGCGCGGAACCGAGAACGGGCAATGGCACTATCTCGGGGGCGATGCCGCCCACACGCGGTATTCGCCTGCCGACCAGGTCAACGCGGACAATTTCGAGGAACTCGAGGAAGCCTGGGCCTGGGACGGTGCCAGTTTCAACGCACAGAGCGGACGGTCCACGCCGAGCTATATCGACGGCACGCTCTACACGGTGGCCGGCCCGAGGCGTTACGTCGTCGCGCTCGACCCGGCCAACGGCGAGCTCCTCTGGTCCTACGGCGAACCGAAAACCGCACGCTACGAGTACTCGATGCGCAAGGACTACGGCAAGGGCGTCGCCTTCGCCAAAGTGGATGACAGGCTGGTGATTTACATCACCTCGCCGGGCTTTTTTCTAACGGCGCTGGATGCGGCAACCGGGCAACCGCTCGAGGGCTTCGGCAAACCGGTGCCGGTGGAAGGATTCCCGAAGACCGGCGTGGTCGACATGCTGGCTGACCTCGTGTCGGATCTCGACGTCCAAAGCGACCCGTACAACGGCATACCGCTGGAGCGCGGCTACATCACGACCTCGTCACCGCCGATCGTGGTCAACGGGGTGGTGGTGGTCGGCAATTCGCACGAGCAGGGCTATTACCAGTCGCGCATGGAAAACATACCCGGCGACATACTCGCCTACGACGCGCGTACCGGCGAATTCCTCTGGAAGTTCCATGTCATTCCGCGGCCAGGTGAAGCCGGGCACGAAACCTGGGAGAGCGACGCCTGGAAATGGGCCGGCGACGTATCATCCTGGGCACCCATGTCTGCAGATCTCGAACGCGGACTGGTCTACATCCCGACGAACGGCGTCACCATCGATTATTACGGCGGATTTCATCCCGGCAATAACCTGTTCAGCACCAGCCTCATTGCGCTGAATGCGAAGACCGGCCAGCGCGCGTGGCACTACCAGCTGGTGCACCATGACATCTGGAACTACGACACGCCGACGGCGCCAGTGCTGCTGGACGTCACGGTCGACGGAAAACCGGTACCGATCGTGGTGCAGACCACGAAGCAGAACTTCGCTTACACCTTCAACCGCGAGACCGGCGTACCGGTCTGGCCGATCGGGGAAAAGGAAGTTCCGGCGTCGGATATCCCTGGCGAGAAACTCTCGAAAACGCAGCCCTGGCCGACAAAACCGGCTGCCTATGGCATGCAGGGGCTGACGCACGACGACCTCATCGATTTCACGCCGGAACTCCGCCAGGCGGCGATAGAAAGTCTCAAGGAATTCAAGATCGGCCCGCTGTTTCTTCCGCCGCTGCATCGCGACAACGACCAGGGGTACAGGGCGGCCTTCTGGTGCCCCGGCGATGGCGGCGGCACCAACATCGACGGACCGAGTGTCGCCGATCCGGCGAGCGGCATCATTTATATCTCCACGCGCGCCGATTGTTCCTCGCGCATCATCGCGAGCGGCGAGGAGCGCGATGCCGACATTGCGCATCCTACCGGGAAGACCTTCTCGCGCTATGCCTCGCTGCGGCCTGACGACGTACGCGGCCCGGAGGACCTGCCGCTGTTCAAACCGCCCTACAGTCACATCGTCGCCATCGACATGAACACCGGCGAGCACCTGTGGCGCATTCCCGTCGGGGACACACCGGACTCGGTGCTGAATCACCCAAAGCTGAAGGGCATCGATATTCCCGATACCGGCACGGGCGCCAATGCGCCGATGGTGGTCACCGCAACCCTGCTGATCTATGCCAGCGCCGCCAGCGACGGCACGCCGATGCTGTTTGCCATCGACAAGAAGTCAGGCGAACGGGTGGGCGCCGTGGAACTGCCCGCAGCGGCGTACTACGGCATGATGACCTACGTGCATGAAGGCAGGCAGTACGTCATTGCGCAGACCGGGCGTACATTGACTGCTATGGCGCTTGCCGAGTAGAGGTCGCGGGGAGCGACGACAAACAGGGCCGGGCCGGCCCTGTTTTTTTTGGTACGGAAGGCAATCGGGTAAGCTACCGGCATGAGCGATCCATTCGAAGAGAGCGCGCTGCGTTACCACCGCGAACCGACGCCGGGGAAGCTGGCGATCATTCCCACGAAACCGCTGGCCAACCAGTTCGACCTCGCACAGGCCTATTCGCCCGGCGTCGCCCACCCCTGCCTGCGCATCAGCGCAAATCCCGCCGATGCCGCCCTGTACACCTCGCGTGGCAATCTCGTCGCAGTCATCAGCAACGGCACCGCGGTGCTCGGTCTCGGCAACATCGGGCCACTGGCCGCAAAGCCGGTGATGGAAGGCAAAGCCGTATTGTTCAAGAAATTTGCCGGCATCGATGTATTCGATATCGAGATCGCGGAAGAGGACCCGGACATGCTGGTGGAAGTGATCGCGAGGCTCGAGCCGACCTTCGGTGCCATCAATCTCGAAGACGTGAAATCACCGGAATGTTTCGAGGTGGAGCGCAAGCTCCGCGAACGGCTGCACATCCCGGTGTTTCACGACGACCAGCACGGCACCGCCATCGTCGCGAGCGCGGCGATACGCAATGGCTTGCGCGTAGTCGGCAAGTCGATTGACAAGGTGCGCCTCGTGGCGAGCGGTGCCGGTGCGGCGAGCCTGGCCTGTATCGACCTGCTGGTCGATCTCGGCCTGCGCAAGGAGAATGTCCTGTTGGTCGATCGCCAGGGTGTCGTTTACGCCGGCCGCAAGGAGGACATGAACGAGTACAAGCAGCGTTACGCCGCGACGACGAAGCTGCGCACACTCGGCGAGGCCATCGAAGGCGCCGACATTTTCCTGGGCCTCTCGGGCCCGAACGTCTTGAGCGGCGAGATGGCGGCGAAGATGGCGGACAGACCGCTGATCCTCGCGCTCGCCAACCCAACCCCGGAGATACTTCCGGAAATCGCGAAGAAAGCGCGGCCCGACGCGGTGATCGCGACCGGTCGCTCCGACTATCCGAACCAGGTCAACAACGTCCTTTGCTTCCCCTTCATATTTCGCGGCGCACTCGATGTGGGCGCCACCACGATCAATGCCGCGATGAAAATCGCCTGCGTCGAGGCCATCGCCAACCTGGCGACGCGGGAGTCGACCGACGAGGTGGCCACCGCCTACCAGAACGAATCGCTGAAGTTCGGCGCCGAGTACCTGATCCCGAAACCTTTCGACAAGCGCCTGATGGCCGAGGTGTCATTCGCCGTCGCCAAAGCCGCCATGGAGTCAGGCGTAGCCACACGGCCGATTGCGGACATGGAGAAATACCGGCTCAGTCTTGCGAGCTTCGGATTGCGCTCGTCTATGTTCATGCAACCCATGATCGAGGTCGCGAAGCGCAAGCCGGAGCGGTTGGTGTACGCCGAGGGCGAGAATCCGGTCGTCCTGCGCGCAATACAAACCGTCTGCGACGAAGGCATCGCCTACCCGATCGTCATCGGCCGGGCCGAGGTCGTCGCCATGCGTATTGCCGACCTCGGCCTGCGCATCAAACCCGGCACAGATTTCGAATTGACGGATCCGCAGAACGACCGGCGCTATCGCGAGTACTGGCAGTACTATCATCAGCGCGTCAGCCGCCGCGGCGTCTCGGTGTCAGCTGCGCGGGACGTCATTCGCACCAACACGACGGCCATTGCCGCGTGCATGGTTGCGAGGGGAGAAGCCGAAGCCATGATTTGCGGCTCTGTCGGGCGCTTCGACAGCCACCTGCCGCACATCATCGATATCATCGGCCCGGCATCGCCCGAGACCCGTGTTTCTTCCATGGGCGTGCTGATCCTGCCCGCCGGGCCGTTGTTCATTGCGGATGCCTATATCGGCATCGACCCCCCTGCCGCGCAGATCGCTGCGACGACGCTTGCCTGTGCCGAGCGCATCCGGAATTTCGGAGTCAGGCCGAAAGTTGCATTGCTGTCGCATTCGAATTTCGGCTCGTCGCGTGCCGCAAGCGCGAGGAAAATGCGATCCGCACTGAAGCTGATCAAAGCCCAGGCGCCGGACCTCGAAGTCGACGGGGAGATGCACGCCAGTGCGGCGATGAGCCAGAGCATTCGCGACTCGCTGGTGCCGGACTCGGTACTCACGGGCAGCGCCAACCTCCTGATCATGCCGGATCTGGATACGGCCAACATCTCGATGGAGCTGATTCGCGCGGTCAACGATGCCCTGCTGATCGGCCCGATACTGTCCGGCACGGCCAGGCCGGCGCACATCGTAACCCCATGGCTGACCATGCGCGGCATCTTCAACATGAGTGCGATCGCCATAGCCGACGTCTGGCGTGCGAAACATGCCATCGCGCAGACTACGTTGAAGATCTGAGCGGGCGATCCGGCCGCGCGGTGTCAGCCGGGCAACAAGTCAGTCCTTTTCCTGATCTTCGAACGACATCAGCGATGGCGGCCCGTCTTTCTGCAGGCGGATGGCGACCTGCTCTGCCTCGGACAATGCCCGCAACAGGTTCTCGCGTGTAAGCTTCGCGATGTCCTCGCCGCTCCAGCCGCGCTGCAGCAACTCGGCGATCAGGTACGGAAAGCGGGAAACGTCTTCCAGGCCCTCCACCAGATCGTCGCCCTCCGCTCCGTAGAAATCGCTGCCGATACCGACGTGATCGATGCCGGCAACCTTTGCAACATGCTCTATATGGTCGGCAACATCGTCGAGAGTGGCAATCGGCGGCTTGCCGTGCTCCTTGCGGTAGGCCCTGCCGATCTCCTCCCATTCGGCGTCGGTGGTTGCGGTCTTCAGCAGAGGAATCATGCCGTCTTCCCATTCGCGGCGTTCCTCGCTCACATACGCAGGTATGAATGTCACCATGACCACGCCGCCGTTACGTCCCAGCCGTTTCAGAACGCTATCCGGCACATTGCGCACGTGATCGGTGAGTTCGCGGGCCGAGGAGTGGGAAAATATCACCGGGGCTTCCGCGACATCCAGCACATCGTTCATGGTATCGACCGAAACGTGCGACAGGTCGACCAGCATGCCGAGCCGGTTCATCTCGTGTACCACTTCACGCCCGAAATCGGTCATGCCCTCATGACGGGCGTCGTCGGTCGCCGAATCCGCCCAGTCGTTGCTGTGAAAATGAGTCAGCGTCATGTAGCGCACGCCAAGGGCGTAATAGGCGCGCAGCGCGCCAAGCGAATTGACTATGCTGTGTCCGCCCTCCATGCCGAGCAGGGATGCGATGCGCCCGCTTTGCCGGGCCGCCTCGATGTCGGCCACGCTCGTAGCCAACTGCAGGTCGTCCGGGTAGAGGCCGATCATGCGGCGGGCGATGTCAATTTGTTCGAGCTGCGCCTGCATTGCTTCGAGCGGTGACAACGAACTCGGCACGTAAACCGACCAGAACTGCGTACCCACCCGGCCCTCGCGCAGGCGAGGGATGTCGGTGTCAAATTTTGCTCGCCGCGAGATGTCATAGCCTTCGACGTTGCCTTCGAATTTTTCGCGTATTACCCAAGGCAGGTCGTTATGCCCGTCCACGACGGGTGCGGCGGCGAGTACCTGCTGCGCACGCGCGAGCGCTTCGTCGTCGTTCCCGCCGCATCCGCCCAGCACGACAAACAAGACCGCCAATCCCGGCAGCACCAACCTTGACGAGACACCCTGCATGAACCTTCTCCTGTCCCTCAAATGCCGAACCGGTGATAGCATTGCCACGTCAACCGGCCTGGCCATATTGTGTTGTTGTTTCAGCGAAAATACGGAGCCGGAATGGTAAGCCAAAAATGCCGCAAACCACAGATGCCGACGTAATTATCGTCGGCGCGGGAATCGCCGGCATCGCCACGGCCCATCACCTCGCCTGCGGTACTGCTACCCGCAAAGTCGTGCTGGTGGACGCATTGCCGCCAATGTCCTTCACCTCGGCAGAATCCGGGGAGAATTACCGCAACTGGTGGCCACACTCGATCATGACCGGGTTCATCGATCGAAGCACAGACTTGCTGCAGGGCATAGCGCGTGACTCGGCAAACCGGATCAATCTCACGCATCGCGGCTACGCCCTGGCAACGCGGGAAGACGATATCAGCGGGCTCCTCGAAAGCCTGAAGGCCGGCTACGGCGCGGACCAGTCGAATGGGATACGCATACGCGATCGCCGTGATGCGGCAAATTATCTTGCCTCCCTGCACGAAGTATCTGCGGGAGTCGATGTGCTCACGGACACCGGCACGATACGCCGTGCGTTTCCTGCATTCGATCCCGGGATTCGCTACGTCGTTCATATCCGTCGCGCCGGCGATCTCGACAGTTACCAGCTGAGCCAGTACCTGCTGGAAAGGTTCCGTGCCCGGGGCGGCAGTTTGTTGCACGTCAAAGTCGCGGAGATTTCCAGGAATCGATCGCTGCAGGTCAGGCTGTCCGACGGGCAATTGCTCTCGACCCCCCGGCTGGTCATCGCGGCCGGCCCATTCGTCAATGAGTTGCTCGCGCATCTCGGTGAACGACTGCCGGTGCACAACGTGCTGCAACAGAAGCTCGGTTTCGAGGACGTGTTGCAAACCATTCCGAAGGAACAGCCGTTTGCCGTCGATCTCGACCCGCAGCTCATCGACTGGAGCGAGGAGGAGCGTGCCCTGCTCGCCGCTGAGGCCGACTTCCGACACCTGGCGGGCGTCATGCCTGGCAAGGTCCACCGCCGTATCGACAGCAGCCCGCAACGCCGCACGCTGGAGCTCGGCTGGGCCTATAACAAAGCACCCTGTGAACCCGTGTGGGAACCGGTGCTTGATGAAACGTTTCCGGAGATCGTATTGCGCGGCGCTGCACGCCTGAATCCCGGGCTCAAGGGCTATTACGACAGGCTCCCGCCTACGCGGGTTCTTCACGGCGGATACTATACGATGACCGACGAGAACCTGCCGATCATCGGCCCGTTACCAACGGAGGGTGTCTTCGTCGTTGCCGCGCTCTCCGGGTTCGGCACGATGGCGGCCTGCGCGGCCGGCGAATTGTGTGCGGCCTGGATCGACGGCGCGAAGCTCCCTGCTTACGGCAAGCACCTCTCGCTCGAGCGCTATACGGACGCACAGTTCATGGCGGCATTCTCCGGCGTCGATGACCGCGGTGTGCTATAAGCAGGGCGCCCGCTCACTGCAACAGTATCTATCCATGCGAGGAAAATCGTCGTGCCCGTGAACCTCAGTCCGAACGAAGCCAGGGTCATCGGCTGCCTGATCGAAAAATCAATCATTACTCCGGACGTTTATCCGCTGACGCTGAATTCGCTGACCAATGCCTGCAACCAGAAGTCCAGCCGCGACCCGGTCATGGACCTTTCGCAGGGCGTGGTGCAGCGCACCGTTCGCGATCTCGAAGCCAAGAATCTCGTACGGGTAGAGGAAAATTTCAAGAGTCGCACCGAGAAGTACGTTCAGCGTTTCTGCAACACGCACTTCAGCGAATTCCAGTTCGATCCGCCCCAACTCGCCATCGTCTGCCTGCTGTTGCTGCGCGGTCCTCAGACCCCCGGCGAGCTTCGCGCTCACAGCGGCCGCCTGCACGAGTTTCCCGACAACAACGCGGTACTGGATGCACTGGCAGGATTGATCGAGCGGGACGGCGACCCGCTGGCCGTGCAGCTGCCACGCACGCCGGGCCGCAAGGATGCGGAGTACATGCACCTGTTTTCCGGCCCGGTCGATGTGCAAGCGCCGCCTGCGAGGGCGCGCTCCGATGCTGCAGAAAGCGACTCCGGCCGAAGCACCCTGGCTGGCCTCGAAGCACGCATCGCGACGCTCGAGGCGCAGTTCGCCGAGATCCGTGACAAGCTTGACCGGTAAATGACCGGCAGGCGGCACGCTTGCAGTGCCAGAGCGGGCTCCGCCTCATTTGAGGTTGGCAAGTGCCTGGAGAACCTCGTCGCGGCACTCGTCGATCGCGTCCGAGATCATTTGCGCGGAATCATCCGAGTCGCCGAGACCACTCCAGTTGCTCTGCCACAATCCGACCAGGTCGCGAGTGCTTCGAGCCGCCTCGTCGGGCATGAGCTCCCCGAGATCCCGAATGGTCAGTACATACGCCCAGCCGGATCGCGGGTTGCCCATTTGCGGATCGCGATCGAAATGACTGAAGAATACGACACGGTCCAGTTCGCCGAGCTTGACCAGCAGTTCGAAGCCGGCGGATCGCACGTTTCGATTTGTCTCGGTTTGCTCGTTTCGCCAGGTGTTGTAGCTCAAACCTGAAACCGCCACGACCAGGCTGATGATGGCAACCGAGTGCCGCCGCAGCTGCCGTAAGAGACGCTTCATCACCGTGACCTCCCCTTCAGGTTTCGAATACGACCGGCTCGAGTCGCCACATATTACGAAGTCCTGTCCAAAAGACGTCTGAATGGTCAGAATAGAGGCTGTTTCTTTCCTGGGCGGCCCGACGATGGCGATGATCAAGAATCCTGTCCACTTTGTATTACTTTGCCTGGTCCTGGTCGCGTGCACGCGGGATCAGCCATCCGCACCGGCAGCGGAAAAGCGCCCGGTGACGCTGGAACTGCACGGGGACACTCGCGTCGATGACTATTTCTGGTTGCGTGAGCGCGAGAACCCCGAGGTGATAGCGTATCTCGAGGCCGAGAATGCCTATACGGAAAAGACTCTGGAGCCCTTCAAAGGGCTGCAGAGCGTGCTGTATGACGAGATGAAGGCCCGCCTGCGCCAGGATGACGAGTCGGCGCCCTACAGGCGAGGCGAGTATTTCTATTATTTCCGTTACGTCGAGGGCGGTGAGTATCCGATTTACGCCCGCCGGAAAGGCTCGCTCGACGCGCCGGAGCAGGTCCTGCTCGATGTGAACAAGCTCGCCGGCGATGCCGGCTATTACTCGCTGGTCAGTTTCGACGTGAGCCCCGATCATCGCATTGCCGCCTATGCCGTGGACGATGTGGGCCGCCGTTTCTACGACCTGTATTTTCTCGACCTCGAAACCGGCAAACTGCTGCCGGACCGGATCGACGACACGACTGCCAATTTCGAATGGGCCAACGACAGCCAGACCATTCTTTACGGCAAGCAGCACCCGGAGACCTTGCGCTCGTACAGGGTGTTCCGCCACACCCTGGGTGACCCGAACGATACCCTGGTCTACGAGGAGGCCGACGAGACCAATTACCTGTACGTCACCAAGTCGCTCTCGTCTTCTTATTTCTACCTGGTTAGCACTCAAACGCTGTCCACCGAGGTGCGCTACCTGTCAGCGAATGCTCCCCAGGACAGCGCGACGGTGTTCCTGCCGCGCGAGGCCGACCACGAGTACCTTGTCACCGATGGTGCCGACCGCTTTTATGTCATGACGAACGATGGCGCGAAGAACTTCCGGCTGGTGGAAGTACCTCTCGACAACACGGCCAAGGATGCGTGGAAGGAGGTCGTTGCTCACCGGGATGACGCACTCATCGAAGACGTAGATGTATTCCAGGACCACCTTGTCGTGACGATCGTCGAGAAAGGCCTCGCCCAGATGGAAGTGATGAATCGCGAGTCCGGCAACATGAAGCGCATCGACTTTGGCGAAGAGGTGTACACGGCGTACTCGAACGACAACCACGAATTCGACACGGAATGGTTTCGCTACATATATGAATCGATGACCACGCCGAAGTCGACGTACGACATCAACCTGGAGACCGACGAACAAAAACTCATACGCGAACAGCCGGTCGTCGGCGACTTTGACCGAAGCAATTACCGCACCGAGCGCCTGTTCGTGACGGCCAGGGATGGCATGCCGGTGCCGGTGTCCATCGTGTACCGGAAAGGCATGGAGAAGAACGGCCAGAATCCGCTGCTGCAATATGCCTACGGCTCATATGGCTCGAGCACGGAGCCGACCTTCAGCACGGACCGCCTGAGCCTTCTCGATCGCGGCTTCATCTACGCCATTGCGCATATACGCGGCGGTTCCGAGATGGGCCGCGAGTGGTATTACGACGGGCGGCAGCTCAAGAAGAAAAATACGTTCACGGACTTTATCGATGTGTCGAAGTACCTGATCGACGAAGGCTATACCTCACCCGAGCATCTCTATGCACTGGGCGGCAGCGCAGGCGGGCTGCTGATGGGCGCGGTGCTGAACATGGCGCCGGAGCTGTATAACGGTGTGCTGGCCGCCGTGCCATTTGTCGATGTCGTGACGACCATGCTCGATGCGGACATCCCCCTGACCTCCGGTGAATGGGACGAATGGGGGAATCCGAACGAGAAGGCATACTACGACTACATGAAGTCGTACTCGCCCTACGACAATGTGCGCAAAGTCGACTACCCGAATATCCTGGTTACGACCGGCCTCCATGACTCGCAGGTGCAGTACTGGGAGCCGGCAAAATGGGTCGCGAAGCTTCGCGAGTACAAGACCGACGACAACATGCTGGTGCTGAAGACCGACATGTCCGCCGGCCACAGCGGCAAGACCGGGCGTTTCCGCCGCATCGAGGATACCTCCCTTTACTACGCCTTCTTCATGGGCCTCGAAGGCATCCGCGAATAGCCAACCGGTGCCGGCGTTCACTATTGTTACCAATGGTGAACACCGGCACTGATGATCAGACCATGCGTTCCTTGGCTTCCTTCTTGGCCCTCTTGGCAGCCCGTTTTTCCTTTTGCGTCAACGCAGGCTTCTTCTTGGCTTCCTTGTTGCTTCTCTGCTCTTTATTACCCATGACTTTCGCTCCTGTCACTGATCAAGTAATCGATCCCCAAGCACCCGGTACCCGTACGGGAAAGTATATGCAAAACGTCGCGGAGCTCAATCGTGGTGCTCCGGTTTCGCGCTCGCGAAGTACTTCAACAGCAACAGGTCGTAGGTGATTTTCAGCAGCCCGCACGCGACCAGCGGTACCGCCATCCACCCGGCAGCAAACAATGCGCCGCCCAGGGTCGGACTCAGGGCCGCGGCGAGGCTGCGTGGCACAGCAGTGAAACTCGCTGCCGCGGCGCGTTCCGGCGGGGTGACGACGGCCATGACAAAAGCCGATCGGGTAGGCACATCCATCTGCGAAAGGGCCGCGCGAATCAGCAGGAACAGCAATGCGACTTCCACTCGGGGCGCGAACGCGGCCGCGATAAGGGCAAGGCTCGAGGGAATGTGCGTATAGACCATCGTGTTCAGCAGGCCGATGCGACTCGCTACGCGCGGGGCGGCCAGCTGTGAAAACGCACTCAGGAGCCCTGCCGCAAAGAAGAAAGTGCCGGCAGCCGTGATCGACAGGCCGAACTTCTGGAATAGCCAAAGCGCCATCAGCGACTGTACCGCCAGTCCTCCTGCAAAAGCGTCCACCGAAAAGAGTGCGGCGAGCCGGGTAACGACAGTGCGCGATTGCCGAAGGGCTGCGGGTCGATTCGGCGGTGCCTGGGTCGACTGACCGGGCAATTGCCGATAAAGAAGCCAGACGAGAAGGCCGACAGCGCTGTAGGCAATGAACATGACCCGCAGGCCGGAAAGTCGACCGACACCGGCGTGCGCAAGCCAATCCGGAACGCCTGCAGCCAATGCGCCAAATGCTGCGAATAACGCGCCGATCAGGCTATAGCGCGCAAACAGCGCGGTACGTTTACCGCCGTTCGCTGATTCCGCGAGTCGCGCGTGTTCGAGCGGGAGGAACACGCTGACATCCCCGGAACTCGGGTTAAGCGTGCCAACGAAGGCAACCAGCAGCAGGGGCCAGAAGTCCGAGAGACCGGCGAAACTCAGCCCGGTGCCCGCCATCAGCAGGGCGGCGGCGAGCATCAGTCGCCGATGGTGGAAATGGTGTCCCCACGCGCCAACTGCCATCGTGGCAATGGCGGAACCGAGCAAGGTGGCTGTGCTGAACAGGCCGACCTCCCAGGTACCGAAGCCGAGGGCCAGGAGATATGCCGGAAGGAGAACTGCCACGTAGCCGTCGACGAAAGCGCGCAAGCCGCGAGCTGCAAGCAATAGTTGCGCTTCAGACGTTCTCATCGCAGGCAATCGCGATCAAGATCTTCCTCTGGCGACGACATCACGCGAACCGCATCGCCGTACCGATGCCGAGGGCCTTGGCACGCTCATAGATCATGCCGGCTGCCGCGACATCCTGGATCGCCGTGCCGGTCGAATCGAAGATGACTATCTCATTGTCGTCGGGTCGCAGACCGGCTTGGCCCGCGCGCAGCACCACTTGCGACAGTTCGGCGTAGACCTCGCTGCGCTGCATGACGCCGGCTTCCAGGGCATGGTGCAGCTCACCCATCTCGACACACTGGTCGATCAGGTCCACCACAAGCTTCGAATGCCGCAACAGGTCGGGGTGCAGCTCCTGCTTGTCGGCGTTGTCGGCACCGACCGCCGCTATGAACGTTCCCGGTGACACGTGATCGCGGCCGAGGAACGGCTTGCGCGACGAGGTGCAGGTCACGATCGCCTGACTCGCGCGCGTGGCGTTCGCAAGCTCATCGACTGCGATGACGTCGAGGCCCGTTTCACCCCGCATGCGTGCGGCGAAAGCCTTGCAACGCTGCCGGTCGAGATCGAAGGCGTAAACGGTTTCAACAGGCAGTACCGCTTGCAGGGCAAGCAATTGCACCCGGCCCTGGATGCCACAGCCGACGACTGTCAGCACCGATGCATCCGGACGTGCGAGATGTCTTGCGGCAACCGCAGTCGCGGCCGCGGTACGCATCGCCGTCACCTCGCCGGTATCGATCACCGCGAGCAGCGAACCGTTGCGGCCATCGCACAGGATAATCGCCCCCTGGATCGTCGGCAGCCCGTTTTTTTGCCGGTTGTCCGGGAAGTTGCCATTGACCTTGACGGCGACATAGTGCGGATCGCCGGCGAATGCGGCCGACTTGATGTGAAAGATCCCGTCAGGTGCCGGGATGTGCACCACCCCTGGGACGGTCATCGCACCCTCACCAAGCCGCCGGAAGACGCCCTCGACTGCATCGATGTAATCAGGAAGGCGCATGGCGCGCGCCACGTCATCTTGCCCCAGCAGCAATGTCTCGTTACCCGCCACCGGTATCCCCCGTATGAAACCCTTGCCGGCAGTATATTACATCTGTTACATTATTTGTAACAACTGTTCGTACCCTTTTATTTCCAATGCCTCCAGCGTCAAGACGCGAACTCAGCGCAGTGCCGGCCATGCCGAAAAGCAACGCCGCAGCCGCAGATTGGCTGCTGCTGGTTTATCAGTTCCCGGCTGGCCCGGACTCCCGCCGCGTCAAGGTCTGGAGGCGCCTGCAAAGCGTCGGTGCCATTGCGATCAAGAATTCGGTTTATGTCCTGCCGCTGAACGAACAGTCGCAGGAGGACTTTGCCTGGCTGCTGAAAGAATTGCAGGGAAGCGGCGCCGACGGTGCGATCCTCGAATCACGTTTCGTCAATGGCATGAGCGATGAGCAGATTCGACAGCTGTTCAACGAAGCGCGTAATGCGGACTACCTGCTGCTACAGCGCGAGCTCGAGAGCGCGATCGCCGGCCTGCGTGAAGACAAGGGGTACGACGAGGCCGCGCGTGAAAGCGCTCGCCGCAGCCTTGCGCGCGCCCGCAAACGCATCGACGAAATCGGCAGCATCGACTTCTTCGGCGCCGGAGGCCGTGATGCAGCGGAAGCCGCGATGCAGGCGCTGGCAAAACACACGAGACAACGATCGGAGCTATCCGACATTGAGGATGAAAAAATGGCAGCAGTTGCAATGCAGGACCTTACGGACCGTGTCTGGGTCACGCGCCGCGGAGTCCGCGTCGACCGGATTGCCAGCGCATGGCTCATCCGCCGCTGGATCGACGCCAATGCCCGGTTCAAATTCACGGCGGACAAGGAATACAAACCGTCCAGGGGTGAAATTCGTTTCGACATGGTGGATGCGGAGTTCACGCATGAGGGCAACCTGTGCACCTTTGAGGTTCTCGCGCGTTTGACGGGACAAGACGATGCCGCGCTCGCAAGCGTCGGCGAGATCGTGCACGACATCGATTTGAAGGATGCCAGGTTCGGCCGCCCGGAAACCGAGGGTATCGCGCACGTACTTGCCGGCATCGTCGCGGGCACGGATGACGATGACCAGCGGATCGAGCGTGGCAGCGCATTGTTCGAGGACCTGTACCGGTTTTTCCGCACGACCCGGAGCTGAGCATGCCTGGCCCGAGCCACAACGAAGCAACGGGCCTGTGAACGAACGACCACGGTTCAAGGCAGAATCCTCGCCAGAAGTGAGCTTGCGTGAGGCAACGCTGGTCTGGGCAAAGATCGGCTTGCTCGGTTTTGGCGGCCCGGCTGGCCAGATCGCGCTCATGCACCGCATACTGGTAGAGGAGAAACGCTGGATCAGCGAAACGCGTTTTCTGCACGCGCTGAATTTCTGCATGCTGCTGCCGGGACCGGAAGCGCAACAGCTTGCGACTTATGTCGGGTGGATGTTGCACCGCATTCGCGGCGGACTGATAGCAGGTACTCTGTTCATACTGCCAGGATCCATCGTTGTTCTCCTGTTGAGCTATCTCTACGTGTCGTCCGGAACACTGCCGGCGGTGCAGGGCCTGTTCGCCGGCCTGAAGGCCGCGGTCATCGTCGTCGTGCTGCAGGCGGTTATCCGAATCGGCCGGCGATCGCTGCGTTCCGCCGGCGCGGTGGCGCTGGCAGTGTTTGCTTTCCTCGCCATGTTCCTGTGGCAGGTGCCGTTCCCTTGGGTGATATTGCTCGCCGCCGGGGCAGGTGCGCTGATATCGCGCGTAGCGGTGAATACCGATGTCGATACGCAGGACCAACCGGAAGTCATGCGGTCGGCGGGTGCAGCCTACGTCTTTCGTTGCGTGGCGATTTTCGGCGCGCTCTGGCTGGCGCCGACTGTCATGTTGCTCGTGACACTCGGGCCGGATGACGTATTTACTGCAATCGGTGGTTTCTTCAGCAAGATGGCGGTCGTCACCTTCGGTGGCGCCTATGCAGTGCTCGCTTACGTCAGCCAGGAGGCGGTACTGACCTACAACTGGCTGTCGCCAGGCGAAATGCTCGATGGGCTCGCGTTGGCGGAAACCACACCGGGACCGCTGATCCTGGTGACCCAGTTCGTTGGCTTTGTCGCCGCCTGGCGGAATCCCGGCACCTTGTCGCCCGAACTGGCGGCCGTCCTCGGCGGCGCCCTGACCACATGGGTTACCTTTGTGCCATCCTTTCTGTGGATATTCGCCGGCGCGCCGTACATCGAGCGGCTCCGCCACAACCACGCACTCGCGTCTGCCCTTGCAGGCGTTACCGCGGCCGTCGTCGGCGTTATCCTCTACCTTGCCCTGTGGTTCTCGACGCACGCATTGTTCTCGGCAACTGCCCGAATCCGGTTTGCTGGCGGCGTGCTCGAGCTGCCCGTAATCACGTCCTTCCAGACCTCGTCCGTCCTGATGACCCTGGTCGCCGCGGTCCTGACGTTCCGCCTCGGCGCATCGTTGCTCACGACACTGACCGTCGCCGGAGCGATCGGAGTAGCAACGTACGTACTGTAGACCCGCTGCAACATTGTCAAATTGCTGTCATAAATACTTAAGACTGTCGTAAATATTTTCCGGTAGGTTTTTCAAACGGCTGAACACTATTTCGGCGAACGAGGAGCAGGTTGTGCCGTCAAGCTACCGGACTATATGGATATCGGATGTGCATCTTGGCACGAGCGCCTGCCGGGCCGAGGATCTGTTGAACTTCCTGTCAGAGGTTTCGGCGCACAGGATCTATCTGGTCGGCGACGTCATCGACTTGGAGCGTATGAAGACCAGGGCAATTTTCCCTGACTCGCACCGCAAGGTTCTGGCCCGCTTGATGCAACTGTCCCAGGCCGGAACGGAGATTCTCTACATACCGGGCAATCACGATTTCCAGTTCCGCGAACTCGCTGGCAATGAATTCCATGGGGTTCCTGTCATGCTTGAAGCAGAGCACCGGACCAGGGACGGCCGGCGCCTGCTGGTCACCCATGGTGATCTGTTGGACCACCAGGTCCGCACGGGCACCGGACTGGAGAAATTCGGTGCCACGGCGTACCGGATGCTGGTCAATCTCGATGTTACCGTCAATCAAATGCGAAGCCGCCTCGGCCAGGACTACCTGCCGATCAGTGCCGGAATCAAGCAACGGCTGAATTCCGCCAATGAATATATTCGCCGCTTCGAGGAGGCCGCCGCGCGCCATGCCGCGCAGCGAGGCTTCGATGGCATCGTGTGTGGCCACATTCACCGTCCGTGTTTACGGACCATAGACGGTGTCCATTATGCAAACGACGGCGACTGGATCGAACATCGTACGGCGCTGACGGAATCCCATGACGGCCAGCTGCAGATTCTGCAGTGGACGCCGAGGGGGTCGACGGTCCAGGCAGATCCCCGGACGTCGCCGCTCGCAGCCTGAGTTGGAGCCCACCTATACGTTGCTTGCTGCTGTTGCTCCGGATCACGGCCTGCAGCAAGTCATGCAGAGATTCTTTGCCCGATTCTCGCCTGCAGGCGGCGCGCAAACGGCAGCGGAATCAACATTGGCAGCCTGTAGTGCACCTTGCGCGCGCTGAGTACCAGCCACTTGTGTTCCCAGATATTCAGTGCTGCCGCCAGATCCCAGATCGGCGGAACAATATAGACGACGGTCCTTCCTACGCGGCGCAGCTCCCGATCGAAGCGGCGTGGATAATCGACGTGTTCCAGCGTGTGAGAACAGAGCACGGTATTGAACTGCCCGTCGGCGAACGGGAGCCGGTAAATGCTGTCGAGCAATACGAAGTTTCGCAGCTCGGCATGCTGCGCAATATCCGCGTTGACGCCTCCGCCATCGGTCTTGCCGCTGCAGATGTTCAGGTCCCATCGCCGGCGCGACACGATCGAGCGCTTGAGACAGCGATAGCTGTACCAGTGCAGGAACACGATGACCGCCGTGACCGTCGCTGCAAACGCCAGGAAATACAACATCGATTGTAGCCATTCTGCGGGCCGCCCGGCCGGCCGGGTCGCGGGAATCAGTGATCAGGAACTCACTGAAACTCCAGAATAGCAGGCAAGTCATGACAATCGCGTGACAGAACGGAAGCAAGCCGTGCACTTGGCGGCTGGAAGCTCTTGCGACCTGCAAGTCTCTCAGAGGACGACCAGCATTCCGCACTCGCAACCGCGCAAGCTGTCTTTGCTGCATATCATGTGACTGCCGTCGCGGCAGTACGACCCCGAGTATTCATGACTTTGGCGGTTTGCGGACAAGCTCGCGCATCCTGACAGTGCGGCAATCGAGAGCAACAGCAATGTCCGTAGCGTAGTCATGTGTCAAGGCTACGCCCGCGCCTTCAGCAGGATTGAGACCTGTATCCCGGATCAGGGGGCGAAGTGTGTGACCGCCTGCACGATTACTTGCGTTCGCCTGTAATCAGTCTCGCGCCGCGCCCGTAGGTCACATACTGCCAGAACCAGTTGATTGCGACGGTCATCGGGCTGCGCACGCCGATCAGGAAATAAATGTGCGCGATACCCCAGACCCACCAGGCGAGAAACCCGGACAGGCGCATGAATGGAAACTCGATGACGGCTGATTTCCTGCCGATGGTCGCGAGATTGCCCGCGTGCCGGTACCGGAAAGGCGCCGGCGCCGCCTTGTTCTCCAACCGGGCCATGATCACGCTCGCGACATAGCGGCCCTGCTGCTTCGCGGCCGGAGCGATACCGGGCACGGGGACACCATCTTTGTCCTTCACCGCGGCCGCGTCGCCGACGATGAAAACATCCGGGAGCTTGTTCACCGACAGATCAGGTTTCACCAGCACCCTGCCCGCGCGGTCCGTTTCGGCGCCGATCCAGGTGCCCGCAGGGGACGCAGCGACGCCGGCGGCCCATAGCACGGTGGCCGCGGGAATATTCTGGTCCCCCACCATTACGCCGTCAGCATCGCAATGAGTTACGGCGCGACCGAGCAGTACCTCGACGCCGAGTTTGTGCAGCGCGCGCC
>DATICC010000038.1:0-3261 GCA_035457045.1 Woeseiaceae bacterium
GCCCGGGACGCGGACGTAATCAAGACCTATGTTCGAATGGGCCTGGGCATCGGGATCGTCGCCGGCATGGCCCACGAGAGCGAGGACAATCGCGACCTGGTCGCTATCGATGCTACGGGACTATTCCCCCGCAGCACTACCTGGATCGGTTTTCGCCGGAACCAGACCTTGCGGCTCTATATGATGGACTTCATCCAGCTATTCGCGCCGCATATCAACCATGCGCAACTGCAGTCAATCTCGCAGGCCGAGAGCCAGCAGGAGATCGATTCGATTTTCCGGCACGTGCAACTGCCCTTGAAGAATGGCTGCTCATCGGGTCTGTGCGTTGCCGCCTGACTGGCCCCGGTTCACCCGTCGCCCATCAGTAGATACGAATGCCGCCGTGGCGCTTGCGGCTGCGATGATCGGTCCACCACAAGGCGAGCAGAAAGCCCGCCAGCAGGCATACCCCCATCGCACCGGCGACCCAGGAGATCGGCAGGCTGAATCGCGCCTGTTCGTAACGCCTGCGATAGCTGTCATTCTCCGATACCGCTTTTTCGAGCTGCACCTGGCTTTCGTCGAGCGCCGCTTCCTTTTCCGCGAGTTGCGACTTCAAAGAATCGATGGTCGCCGACGGCGCTGCAAAGGCTTTCTTCAATTCGGTGATTTCCTGCTGCGCCGCTTCCAGTGCCTGCCGGGTCTCGTCGACAACCAGTTTCGCTGGCTTGTCGAAAACGAGGTAAGCGACTTTGACGTGGCCCGGCGTTCCGTCTGGTAGCCGAACCTGCGCGTAGTTTCTGTCCCGGGAAATGATCTCCAGCTCCTGGCCGCTGTCCAGCGTGCGAAACGCGCGGTCGCTCGTGTCCGGCGCCTGGTGCAATCCCAGCCTGAGGTTGTCAGTTACGTAGGCGGTTTCGGCCGACACCGTGAGCGGAAGTAACATGCATATGGAAAATGCGACGCGCATGACCGGTACTCCGTTGCATCATAGATAGCTGCAAATTGCCGGCATCCTGCAGCCGGGATTGCCAGCACCCGGCCGAAGTCTACTACAGCAGATCGGAGGAGTTTTATTTTCGGCTGTCGGCCTGTCGCCGAATGCAGACGCGTCATCTCACCTGTCGTAAACCCAACGGAGGAGCGCCTCCTGAACCTCTTCGCCGGGGCCGCGGTGAATGTCCGGATAATTCTGCAGGGCCACGACTATGTAGCGGTCGCCGCTCTTGCTCTGCAGGTAGCCGGCGATCGCACTTACATGATCCAGCGAACCTGTCTTGATATGCGCGCGCCCTGTCAGCGGACCGGTTTGAAACCTGCGCGCCAGAGTTCCATCCAGACCCGAGACTGACAGCGAAGACATGTACTCCGGCATGTACTGCCTCGAGTACGCAAACCGCAACAACTTCGCGATCTGTCTTGCGGTCATTCTCGCCTCCCGCGACAACCCGGCTCCGTTGTCAAGTTTCAGATCCGGCGAATGCAGGTCTTTTGTTTCGAGCCACTGCTGGAGCACTTCCCTGCCGCCCTGCTCGGTGCCGGGCGGGCCCAGCGTCTCCGCGGCCAGCGTATACAGAAGCTGGCGGGCCATTACGTTGTTGCTGTGTTTGTTGACCATGGTGATCACATCGGAGAGCGGCTGGGATTCGAAAGTCAGGTCAGGCGTCGAGCCTGGCGGCACGACCTGGTTCCTCCAGCCACCGGACATGCTGCCTCCGGATTCCTGCCAGATTGATTTGAACAGCCCGTAAGTGAACTCGTTGTGCCCAAGGGCAGTGCGATCCATCGCATAGCTCTTGCAACCGTCCGGAAAACGGCCGCTCAGAACAAAGCGATCGTGGCTTTCGTTCGGGGTGATCGTAATGCCACGCTGGTAGCCGTAACACCGGCCGTTGACCCGCGACAGCTTGTTGATCACCTGCAGGTTGTCGAGTGCGGGGTCCAGGGTCACCCGCACGGCCTTCGAGGCCGGATCCGGTTCGAAGATGTAACGCACGACCTTGAAGTTTGTCAGCAGGGCATTCGGCTGCACGTTGTAGGCCCTGAGTGGTTCGCCGTCGAATTCCGCCGGGTCGACGGGCTCAACGCGGAAATAACTGTCATCCAGCAGCAGGTCACCCTCGATATCCTTTATGCCGCGCTGCCGAATCTGCCGCAACATCTGCCAGACTCGTTCGGTGACGAGAAACGGGTCGCCGTAACCCTTGAGCTGCAAGTCTCCTTCCAGTTTGCCGTCTTCCACCGCACCGTGCAGGTACACCTCCGTCTTCCATCGATAGGAAGGCCCGAGCGTATCCAATGCAACCAGCGTTGTGAGCAACTTGGCGACGGAAGCCGGATTCCGGGGCTGATCTTCATTCCATGCCAGGGCCGGCTCGCCGGTCTCCAGACTCTCGACATACATACTCAGGGATTGGTCCGGAACCTGCCGCACAGCCAGCACGTTGCGAACTCCGGCGGGCAGTTCCGGACCGGCCGCGCAGATGCCAATCGACAAATACAAACCCGCAGTCAGCACCAGGTTCCGGAGTGGAATTCTCACAAGCAACCCTTGAAGTCCAGATTCGAGCCGATTTATTACCTGAATGGGGGCCGTTTGACCAGCATCGCAATGATGCAGCTCTATGCAGCCCGGGGCTTGTGCAGGCCGAACTTTCGCATGCGATCGGCCAAAGTGGTCGGTTTTACACCGAGCAGTTCGGCGGCGCCCCCTTTTCCGGACACACGCCAGCCTGTCCGTTTCAACGCTGCGACGAGATTCTTCTTTTGCAATGCCTGCAACTGCTTGTCCGTCAGGACATCGCCGCCGCTATCCACTGGGTGGGATGGAGCCGCACCGTTTTCCACTGTGCGTGGCAACGACAGATCGAGCCGCAGGACATCTCCCTTGGACAGGATCACCGCGCGCTCGATGACATTCTTCATCTCGCGTATGTTTCCAGGCCAGTCATATGCCAGGATTTCTTCCCCCTGGCTTCGTGTGAGTTTCAACGGCTTCCTGCCAAAATCGTTACAGGCCTCCTGCAAGAGATGCTGCGCAAGCGGGATTATGTCTTCGCGGCGCTTTCGTAGCGGCGGAACCTCGATCGGAAACACGCTCAGACGATAGAACAGATCCTCGCGAAACTCCCCGTCGACCATGAGTTTCTCCAGGTTCCGGTTTGTTGCGGCGATAACGCGCACATCGACCGACCTGGTCTTGTCGTCCCCTACGCGTTCGAACTCGCTCTCCTGCAGTACGCGGAGCAATTTCCCCTGTAGTTCCAGCGGAATCTCGCC
>DATICC010000039.1:0-6231 GCA_035457045.1 Woeseiaceae bacterium
GGACTGGCACAGATCCTGGCGGACGAACACCGCCACACGCCGCTCAAAGTCAATTGCGTAAATCCGGGCGCCACACGCACCAACATGCGCCTGCAGGCATATCCTGCAGAGGACCGGACCCTGCTCAAGACGCCGGACGAGGTATTGCCTGTTTACATTTATCTCCTCGGGTCCGACAGCCATGGCGTTACGGGCCAGAGCCTTGACGCACAGTAGTATTTTGGATTAGGTATCTACTCTATCTCTTTGTTTTGATTAACTTTTTTCGTTTCTGATCTGGTCGACGCGGGGCGTCCGCAGATGCCAGACCGACACTCTCATACAGAGCGCGAACCTCCGCGGGCGAGAGCGCCGCAAAACGTCCCCGGCGCAAACTTCGTGGCATCTGAATCGGCCCATAGGCAGTTCGCATCAGGCGGCTTACGCGATAGCCCAACGCTTCCCACAGCCGCCTGACTTCGCGATTCCGGCCTTCCCGAAGGGTGACCTCGAACCAGCGGTTCGAACCTTCACCTCCTGCCGGCGTCACCGAGTCGAAAGCCGCGGGGCCATCGTCCAGTCCGATTCCCTCCACCAGGGCCTGCAGCTCGTCGGCGGTCGGCTGGCCGTGTACCCGGACCGCGTAGGTTCGCAATATCTGCGATGAAGGGTGCATCAACGCGTTGGCGAGCCGCCCGTCCGTGGTGAACAGCAGCAATCCGGTGGTATTGATATCCAGGCGGCCCACCGAGATCCACCGTGCACCGTCGAGCCGCGGCAAGGCATCGAAGACCAGCGGCCGACCATCAGCATCGTCACGGCTGCTGACCTCACCCTCGTTTTTGTGATACATGAGGTACCGATGCGCCGGCTGTGCCATCCGGACCGGCAGTCGACGTCCATCGACTTCGAATAATTCCGAGCCGGAAACGGATTGGCCAAGTGTCGCGGGCTTGCCGTCAATACGCAATCGTCCTTCGCGGATCCAGCCCTCGATCTCGCGGCGCGAACCATGTCCTGCGGAAGCCAGGAATTTCTGCACTCGCTCGGCCAAAGCGTGTCTCGTCAGCCGCGCGACACCGAAGCATCCGCGCCAGGTTCTGCATGGAGGTCATCGTCGAAATCGTCCGGGTCGTCAATCGCCCGGTCCTCGGGATCCGGCCATGGTTTGGCGACGATGCTCTTGAACGGACGGTCCGATTCATCCCTGTCGTCTGATGGCACCATTTCGATGTCCGGAAGCTCGGATTCATCCTCCCCATCGGCGCCTACCTTCGGATACAGCACCGGGAATCGCGTTACCTCTCCCAATTCTCCGTCGCCATCGTCGCTACTGACTTCCGGCAAGTTCAACTGCACGCGCAAACTCTCCCAGTCCGACAGATCGGCGAGCGGCGGCAGGTCATCGAGCTTTTTCAGTCCGAAGTAGTCCAGGAACGCCTTGGTCGTACCGAACATGGCCGGCCGGCCTGGCACGTCGCGATGACCCACTACGCGAATCCAGTCACGCTCAAGCATGGATCGGATGATGTTGCTGCTGACTGCAACACCGCGGATCTCCTCTATCTCGCCGCGTGTGATCGGCTGGCGGTATGCAACCAGCGCCAGCGTCTCGAACAACGCGCGCGAATAGCGTGGCGGTCGCTCCTCCCACAGCTTTTGCAGTCTCTCGACCATGCCGGGCTTGATCTGCACGCGAAACCCGGAGGCCACCTCGACCACTGCAATGCCGCGACGTTCGAATTCCTCGTTCAGCTCGTGAAGCGCACGCCGGATCTCCGACTTCTCCGGCGCGGAAGCCATGTCGAACAAGGCGTGCAACTGATCGACGCTTAGCGGCCGTCCGGCTGCCAGCAGGGCCGCCTCGACAAAATATTTGATCTCTGTGTCATCCATCAGGATATTTTCTCCAGGTCCCCTGGAATTGTGTCGTCCTGGTTCGAGACCAGTCGAACCGATGAAGCAGCTCGAACGTGCAACGGTGCAAATGCCTCTGCCTGAATCACTTCGATGGCAGACTCGCGCAATAGCTCGAGAATGGCGATAAACGTCACCGCTACACCCATCCGTCCTTCTTCAGGATCAAACAGGTCGACAAACGAGGTAAATGAGTTGGCCTTGATGCGAGTCAGGATTTCTGACATGCGCTGTCGCACGGAAAGGGGCTCGCGCTGCATGTGCAGGTTGGAAAACATCTCGGCACGCTTCAGGACATCGTGAAATGCCACCAGCAATTCCTTCAGCGTCACGTCGGGCAACTTGGTGATGATCTTTCGATCCGGTGCTTCTACCTCCACCTGCATCACATCGCGCTCTAGCCTGGGCAGTGCATCCAGGTCCTCTGCGGCTTTCTTGAATCTCTCGTATTCTTGTAACCGCCGGACGAGCTCCGCCCGCGGGTCTTCTTCCTCTTCTGCATCGCTCGGCATGCGCGGCAAAAGCATGCGCGACTTGATTTCAGCCAACATCGCAGCCATCAACAGGTACTCCCCGGCCAGCTCCAGCTCCATTTCCTTCATCAGCTCGATGTACTCGACGTACTGACGCGTAATCTCGGCGATGGGGATGTCAAGGATGTCTATGTTCTGTCGCCGGATCAGGTACAGCAGCAGATCGAGCGGGCCCTCGAAAGCTTCCAGAAACACCTTCAGGGCATACGGCGGTATGTAGAGGTCCTGCGGCAACTCTGTGACCGGCTCACCATCCACGATGGCGAATGGCATCTCAGCTTGCGCAGGTATCCCTTCTCCGTCCGTGACGGGTTTTGGTGCGTCTTTGCTGGTCAGCACTCTGAGTTCGGGTTTCATTGAGAATCCAGGGGAAGTTGACGCATTTTAGCGTAATTTGGCGGCCAGGCTGCAATTCGTTTCAGCGTAGCGAGCTGACGTCACCGCGCCCCTGGCGCAGTATCCGGACCGAGCCACCCGACAGGTCGATCACACTGGTGGGTTCGATGCCGGTTGGACCGGCATCGACGATCAACTCGATACGATCCCCGATCTTCTCCTCGATCTCGAAAGCGTCGTTCAGCGGCATGTCGGCTCCGGGCAGCGTCAGGGTCGAACTCATAATCGGTTCGCCGAGCTCTTTAAGAATGGCCTGGACCACCGCATGGTCCGGGACGCGGATTCCGATGGTTCGCCGTTTCGGGTTCTGCAAGCGTTTCGGCACCTGCCGTGTAGCCTGCAATATGAAAGTATAGGGTCCGGGCGTCAACGACCTGAGCAGGCGGTATGCCCAATTGTCGACGCGTGCGTACGTGCTGATCTCCGACAGATCGCTGCACACCAGCGTAAAGTTGTGGTTCTTGTCCGTTTTCCGAATGTTGTGGATGCGGTCCATGGCCCGTTTGTCGCCGATGTGACAGCCGAAGGCATAGCTCGAGTCGGTCGGGTAAGCAATCAACCCTCCCCTGCGAATCTCCTCGACAATCTCGGCTATACGCCGCGGTTGCGGGTGTGTTGGATGGACTTCGACAATCGTTGCCACGCGCGGATTGTACAGAGGCCCGACCGTGATCGCCGCAACAATGTCCGCGCTACGGCTGCGGTCGGATTTGCGTTATGATGCGCCACTTCTGACGTGTCACGACGGGCAAACCGTGCTCTTTCTTGCCGATTTTCTGCCGCTATTGCTGTTCCTTGTGGCGTATTTTTACAAAGACATCTACCTTGCGGTAATCGTATTGATGATCGCGATGCCTGTTGGTTTACTCATAAAATACCTCGTGAGCAGGAAGATCGACCGCATTTACCTCTGGTCAACGATATTTTTGCTGGTGCTCGGCGGCGCGACCGTCTTTCTGCGTAACCCCGCGTTTCTCTACTGGAAGCCAACTGCATTCTATTGGGCATTGGCGGTGGCCTTTTTCGCCAGTCAATGGATTGGCGAGAAGCCGCTGGTACAGAAATTCTTCGGATTGGTCGGTGAGCTCAAGACCGATCAGGTTTCACCAACCCAATGGAGAAAGCTGAACCTGGTCTGGGTCGTCTTTTTTCTATCGCTGGGCCTGCTGAATATTTACGTGGCTTACAATTTCGCTGAGGCGGACTGGGTTCGTTTCAAGGTATTTGGGTTGCTTGGCCTCACGTTGATATTCATGACAGCGCAGACGTTCTGGATTGTCTCGAAGATCGACAAGACGAGTCCGGGCAACGATCACCTGGAGAGCTGACATGTGGTATGCGGTTATCAGCGAGGACGTCCCGGATAGCCTGCCGATGCGTCTTCGATCCCGCGATGCGCACTTGGCCCGGCTCAAGTCTCTCGCAGCAGACGGCCGGGTATTGATCGCCGGTCCGCACCCCGCCATCGACGCAGAAGACCCGGGCGCCGCGGGCTTCACCGGAAGTCTTGTAGTCGTGGATTTCCCGTCACTGGAGGAAGCCACGCACTGGGCGAATGAGGATCCGTATGTAAAGGCCGGCGTCTACGCCAGGGTTTCCGTCAAACCGTTCCGCCGGGTCCTGCCGTGAGCAATGACCGCGAACGTAGAATTCGCGCGGCCCTCATGGCGCGTTTTGAGCCTTCCGAACTCCTTATCAAGGACCAGAGTCATCTGCATGCCGGCCATGCGGGGGCGCGGGACGGCAAAGGTCATTTCGACCTGGTTATCGTGTCGAGTCAATTTGCAGGGGCAAATCGCGTGCAACGGCATCGCATGGTTTATGATTCGCTTTCGGGACTCCTGCAGACTGACATCCACGCACTGCGTATCAAGGCGCTGACCGCCGAGGAATACAAGCCGGGGGATCAGGCCTCCTTCAATGCTTAAAGGAATTTTAATGACGAAATCTATCAAGGCCGCTGGTCCGGCCGGTGTACGGCTGGCTATCGCGGCCTCGGTCCTGATGGCAGCTGCGGGTATCGCTCAAGGCGAAGTCGTAGCGACTGTAAACGGCGCGGCAATCGACAGCGCCGTTCTGGATTTCTATATCCAGAGTCGAACGAACAAACCGGCTTCCCAGTCGACGGCGCAGGAACGCGAAGCGCTGACCGGAGAGCTCACTGACATCTACCTGCTGTCAACGCAGGAGTCGGCGGCACGACACGAGAAAGACCCTGTAATTCAGGCCCAGCTTGAATTGCAGCGCCGGGGAATCCTTGCTCAAGCCGTCGCGACCGAGTTCTATTCCGGACTGACTGTGACCGAAGAGGAAATTGCCAAGGAATACGCGAACCAGGCCGCATTGGCACCCAGTCAACAATACAAAGCACGGCATATCCTCGTGGAAACTCAAGGCGAAGCCGCGGAGATCATTACCTTGCTGGACGGTGGCGCCGACTTCATAGAACTTGCGACTGCGAGATCGGCAGGGCCATCCGGACCAAACGGTGGCGAACTCGGATGGTTCTCACCTGATCAGATGGTAAAGCCTTTCGCAGACGCCGTCGCAAATCTGAAGGACGGTGACTACACGAAGCAGCCGGTTCAAACCCAATTCGGATGGCACGTCATCCTGCGCGAGGAATCGCGAGCGACAGCAGCGCCGACACTTGAAAGCGCGAGGACGGAGATTGCGCAGTACCTGCAGAATCAGAAATTCCAGGCCTTCCTGCAGAATTTGCGCGATACGGCGAAGCGCTGATAAGCGCTTTACTTAATCCGATGTTGCTTAACAATAAGGGCGCAAATTTGCGCCCTTTTGTTTTCATGCAAAATTATTTGTGAGACTGATCACAGCAATCGCAGCAGCACCAGCCTATCCTGCGCGCGAGTCGTCTCTAATCGCTCAGAGGCGGCTTCTCCAACCCTCGCATCTCCTGCAAAGTTGATACGAGACCTAAAGTCGGCAGGGACGCCGACTTTTTTTATTCCCGCCTTGGCAAAGCTTTTATTCGGCTACCAGAATGCCGAGTCCCTGGTAGTGCCGGCCAACAACGCTCACGACTTCACCGACTTGCGGCGCCCTGCCGCCTGAAAGCAACGCGTTGTAGTCAACGGCGACGCCGCTGATCACGGCTGTTCCGAATGCCGCGTTGACCTCATCTACGGTACCACGCAGGAATGACCTTTCACCCGCCGCAACGCGGACCAGGGTAGCGTTAACGATGCCGCCGAATTCGCTGTCCAATGACCCGTACACGGCAACCGAGGCGCCGACGCCCATGCCGGTGAAATCTCGGCCATCGGCAAATACCGTCTGCCCGAGAACCGATACAAAATCATCGCCTACGAAGTCGATAGTGCCAACAATTAGCAGGTCGCTGCCTTCGATGCTCCGAAGGTCGCTGCCTTCGATGCTCCGAAGG
>DATICC010000040.1:0-8593 GCA_035457045.1 Woeseiaceae bacterium
GTACACATGCATTGCCGCCGCCGACGCATTCTGCAGGATACCCTGACGGCAATACGCGAGGGTGTGACGCTGGAGCGGGCAGGGTTCGCGTTGTACCCCAACGGCGAACGCTACCTCCGTCCACGCAGTGTTATCGGGACGATCTATCCGCAGGACTTGCTGGAGGAGACGCTGCACATTGCCGGTGCCATCGATTTTTCTCTCGATGAATTGCGCTATGAGTACCCCGATGAGCTGGTACCGGCCGGGCAGACGCCGGCCGGCTACCTGCGCCAGTTGACCGCTGAAGGCATGCGGAAGCGCTGGCCGGAAGGCGCACCGGCGAAAGTTGCGAGCCTCGTCGAACACGAACTGGAACTGATCCGGCAACTCGCGTACGAATCCTATTTCCTGACCGTGTACGACATCGTGGCCTTTGCGCGGGGCCAGGGCATTCTTTGCCAGGGCCGCGGATCCGCGGCCAATTCCGCCGTCTGTTTCTGTCTTGGAATCACCGAAGTCGACCCGGGCCGGATGGCGACTCTCGTCGAGCGTTTCATTTCCAGGGAGAGAAACGAGCCGCCGGATATCGATGTCGATTTCGAGCATGAGCGGCGCGAGGAGGTCATCCAGTACATCTATGCGAAGTACGGGCGGCAACGCGCGGCTCTGGCGGCCACGGTCATTACCTACCAGCCGAGAAGCGCATTGCGTGATGTCGGGAAGGCACTGGGGTTGAGCGGTCTCCAGGTCGACCGGCTGGCGCGTTCGATGCAGTGGTGGGATGGCAGCGAGGTGGACGACAGCAGGGTGCTGGAAGCCGGGCTCGATCCGCAAAGTGCGGTCATCAGGCGGCTGCTATACCTGGTGCGTGAGTTGCTCGGATTTCCACGCCACCTGTCCCAGCACGTCGGAGGTTTCGTGATTTCCAACGGACCGCTGTCGGAACTGGTACCGGTCGAGAATGCGGCCATGGACGATCGCACCGTAATCCAGTGGGAAAAAAACGATCTCGAGGACCTCGGACTACTGAAGGTCGACGTACTGGGTCTTGGCATGCTGACGGCCATACGCCGCAGTTTCGATCTCATCCGCAACTACGACGGGCGCGAGTATTCCCTCGCAACCGTGCCGGCCGAGGATCCGCGCGTCTACGACATGATCTGCGATGCCGACACGATGGGTGTGTTCCAGATCGAGTCGCGCGCGCAGATGGCCATGTTGCCGCGGCTCAAACCGCGCTGTTATTACGATCTTGTCATCGAAGTGGCCATCATCCGGCCCGGTCCGATACAGGGTGACATGGTGCACCCGTACCTGCGGCGTCGCGATGGCGAGGAAGCGGTCGAATATCCCAGTGACGATGTCCGGCACGTGCTGCAACGTACGCTTGGAGTACCGATTTTCCAGGAACAGGTGATGCAGCTGGCCGTCGTCGCCGCCGGTTTCACACCGGGGGAGGCCGATCGCTTGCGCCGCGCGATGGCGGCCTGGAAACGTCGTGGCGGACTCGGCCCGTTCGAGGAAAAGCTGATCAGCGGCATGCGGGCACGTGGTTATTCGGAGCAGTTTGCGCGGCAGATTTTCCAGCAGATCCTGGGTTTCGGCGAATACGGGTTCCCCGAATCGCATGCAGCAAGCTTTGCGCTGCTGGTCTATGTGTCCTGCTGGCTCAAGTGCCATGAACCTGCCGCATTTACCTGTGCACTGCTCAACAGCCAGCCCATGGGGTTTTATTCCGCATCACAGCTGGTCCAGGACCTGCGACGCCATGGCGTCGAGGTGCGCAGCGCAGACGTCAATCGCAGCGACTGGGACTGCAGCCTGGAGCCGGCAGGGGACAAACGGCCTGTCTTGAGGCTCGGCCTGCGGCAGATCAGCGGGCTGTCGGAGGCGGCCGGGCAGGCGGTGATTGCCGGACGGAGGGCCGGTACCTATCGCAGTATTCAGCAACTGGTGGAACGTTCGCACATCAATCGGCGGGAACTGGCGGCATTGGCGGCCGCCGGTGCCTTGTCTTCGCTGGATGGCCACCGGCACAAGGTGCGCTGGACGGTAGAGGGGGTCGAGGAGCCGATGGCGCTGTTCGCCAGCATGGAGCGCTACGATGCGACACCCATGCTGCGTCGCCCGACGGAAGGCCAGAATATCGTGGCCGACTACAAGAGCCTCGGACTGACGTTGGAACGCCATCCCGTGGCCCTCATCCGCGCGCGTCTCGATGCATACGGATACCTGAGCGCCGACGGACTCGGCCAATTGTCGAGCGGGCGCGACATCCGGATTGCCGGCCTGGTCATTACCAAGCAACGCCCGGGGACTGCCAGTGGCGTCACCTTCGTCACGCTGGAAGACGAGACGGGATATGCAAATCTCGTGGTCTGGAAACGCATAGCCGAGGAACAGCGCGATGTGCTGCTGAATGCACGTCTTATGGGGGTCGAGGGAGAATTACAGGTGGAAGGGAAGGTGATTCATGTCATCGCGAAGAAGCTGCTGGATCACAGCGGATTGCTGGGAGAACTCGGCGTAAGAAGCCGCGACTTCCGCTGACCCGGCCAGTTGCGAGGCGGGCTGCTAGTCTTCGTCATCGAGATACATCGCGAACGTATCTTCAATATCCTTCAGAGCTTCGCGCTGTTCGCGGATCTCCTCGAGGCGCCGCCGAACTTCCCGCCGACGTGCCGCCTCATCGTCATGCTCCAGCTCTATCTCGGCAATCAGGCTCTCAACATTGATCTCGACAGAAACGTCGCCGACATTATCCGATTCGGGTTCCTCGTCCTCTGAATCCTCATCTGCAAATTCGTCGGACTGGTCCTCTTCTTCTTCGTCGGTAACCTCTGCGGACCGCTCACGGTCTTCCGAAACTTTTGCTGCCATCGCGGACTCCGAGAAAATCAACCGGAACAATGGTTGAGGCCAATCACAATGGCGTCTGTATACCGCGAAAAAAGTCGGTACGCAAGAAGCGGATCGACACTCCGGGAGCGCCGCCGCGGCGACCTGACTATTGAATCAAATTGTTGATTTCAAAGATGGGCAAGAGAATGGCAAGCACGATGAGGAGCACGATAGCCGCCATTACAATAACCAGCAGAGGTTGCATGATGCCGAGCAGTGTGGCAATCAGGGAATCGACTTCGCGTTCCTGGGTTTGGGCCGCGCGGCTCAGCATCTCCTCCAGTTTGCCACTGGCTTCTCCGCTGGCGATCAGATGCGTGGTCATCGGCGGGAACAGCTTGCTGGCAGCCAGCGATTTGCTGATCATGGCGCCCTCGCGAATTCTCAGGGCAGCCTCCTCGACGGCCTCACGCATGGGTACGTTCACCACCACCTTGGCGGCGATCTCGAGCGACTCGAGGATTGGCACTCCGCTCCCGGCAAGAATGCTGAGAGTCTGGGTGAAGCGGGCCGTATTGATGCCTCGCGTCAGGCGGCTGACAATAGGCAGCCGCAGCAGAGCCCTGTGATAGCGGCGTTTCGGACCTTCCCGCTTCAGCAACTGACGAATGCCAAAAAACAGTGCGACCGTAACCAGAATCAATGCCACCCAGTAGTCCCGGATGAAATCGCTGGAAGCGATCAGCATACGCGTCAGGATCGGCAACTGCTGATTGTAATTTTCGAATATATACACGACCTTCGGCACCACGTAGGCCAGCATGAAGCTGATGATTGCGACCGCGGTGACGACAAGCGCAATTGGATATATCAGGGCATTTCGCACCTGCTGCTGCAGCTGCTGTCGCGTCTCGGTGAATTCCGCCAGTCGTTCCAATACCGCATCGAGATGGCCGGACTGTTCGCCTGCGGCGACGGTCGCACGATAGAGATCTGGAAATGCCTGTGGAAAATCACCGAGTCCATCGGCCAGCGCATGGCCTTCCAGAACCCTGGACCGGACGCCGAGCATGATGCTCTTGGCGCGCGGGCTTTCATTTTGTTGACTTACGGCGAGCAAGGCCTCTTCGAGCGGAAGGCCGGCCTGCGACAGGGTCGCAAGCTGCCGGGTCAGCAGCGACAGGTCACTCGCGGACAGGCCGCGGCGCATCGTGAAACTGGTGCTCTGGCGTTTCGATTCCTTCTGCGCGATCTCGGTGACACTGACCGGCAGAAGCTGCCTGTCGCGAAGGATCTGGCGTACATGCTTTGGCGTGTCGCCTTCCAGCAGGCCGCGCGATTCCTTGCCGGACTTGTCCAGTGCGACGTATTCAAATGCACCCATTGTCTAGCCTCGATGCACGCACCTAGTCGGCGCGCGTGACGCGCAGAACCTCTTCGAGCGTGGTGGTCCCGGCAAGTACGCGGCGATTTCCATCATCGCGAATACTCGGGCCGCGTGTCCTGGCATACCGTTCCAGCTCCTGCTCGCTGACGCCATCGTGAATCATGGTACGCATTTTGTCATCGACAGCGATCAGTTCGTAGATGCCGGTGCGTCCGCGGTAGCCGTTACCGTCCTCGAGGCCGGGCCGGTACAAAGTGGGTGGACTGGTCGGGTCCATTTTCAATGTGCGGCATTCATACTCCCTGGCCGTATACGCGACCTTGGTGTCGTCATCCAGCACGCGGACCAGCCGCTGTGCCAGTACGCCGATCAGGCTGGACGACAGCAGGAATGGTTCGACCCCCATGTCGCGGAGGCGCGTCACGGCGCCGGCTGCGGTGTTGGTATGCAGTGTCGACAAAACAAGGTGGCCCGTGAGGCTGGCCTGTACTGCAATCTCTGCCGTCTCGAGGTCACGAATTTCGCCGACCATGACGACGTCGGGATCCTGGCGCAGGATTGCCCTCAGCCCGCGAGCGAAGGTCATTTCCACCTTGGTATTGACCTGAGACTGTCCGATACCGTCGATGAAGTACTCGATCGGATCTTCCACCGTCATGATATTGCGGCTGTTGTCGTTGATGCGCTCCAGCGCCGCGTATAGTGTGGTGGTCTTTCCGGAACCGGTCGGCCCTGTGACGAGAATGATGCCGTGAGGCTTGTGGATCAGGTCATCCATCACTGCGAGCGATTTGTCATCCATGCCGAGTGATGTCAGGTCCAGCCGGCCTGCCTGTTTGTCCAGCAATCGCAGCACGACCCGTTCGCCGTGACCCGAAGGCATTGTCGACACGCGCACGTCGACTGCACGTCCGGCAATGCGCAGCGAGATCCGGCCATCCTGTGGCAGGCGTTTCTCAGCTATGTCCAGTTTCGACATGACCTTGATGCGGGACACGATGAGCGGCGCGACGGCGCGGCGGGTCTGGAGGACTTCCTGCAGCACGCCATCGATACGAAAGCGAACCACGAGACGGTTCTCGTAGGGCTCGATGTGAACGTCCGATGCATTGTCCTTGACCGCCTGGGTCAGTACGGCATTGATGAACCGTATGATCGGGGCATCATCGTCGCTTTCCAGAAGGTCGGACGGCTCGGGAAGATCCTGCGCAACCTGCAACAGGTCCGTCTGGCCGTCGAAATCGCCAGCCATCTGCATGGCTTTGTGCGAACCCTGCTCGTAACACTGCTGCAGTATCGCGTCGAAGGCGTCGCCTGACACACGCGTCAACTGCAACGGTACGCCGGCAAAACGACGTGCTTCGGCGAGGCCCAGGGGAGAGGCGCCGCTGCGGTATACGGTGTCGGCACGACCGTCGGAAATGTCCCGGATCAGGACACCGTGGCGCTTGGCAAATGAAAACGGCAGGGTACGCGGAATCTGTTGCCCGTTGGCCAGATCCGGTTGTTCCGTTGCCAGCACGATTTCAGCCGGTAACTCCATGGAACCGCTGCTGCTCACTGCTCCGTTTCTTCGGTGGACCCATCCTCTTCGGGGATCCGCAGGTCGATCACGGGTCCCTTCGGCTGGTCATAGGATTCGAGTGGCGGAAGGATCGGCCGTGGCTCGCCCGGCATGAGCGCCACCCGGCCACCCTTACCGCCGCGACCTTGCTGTTGCACATCGCGAATGTAGTTGTACTTGGCGTTGGTCTCGTAGGCCATCTGCATTTCGTCACGCAGTATCTTGGGCCGGATGAAGACCATCAGGTTGGTCTTGACCTTGTCGGTCGTACGGCTGCGGAACAATGCGCCGAGCAGCGGGATGCTGCCGAGGATCGGCACACGCTGGTCGCTTTCACGCAGCGTGTCCTCGAGCAGTCCGCCCAGCACAAGAATGGCGCCATCCTCGACGATGACCGTAGTTTCTATGATGCGCTGGTTGGTAATGAGGTCGACCGCGCCTTCCGAGGATTGTGCGATGTTGGAAATCTCCTGCGAGATCTTGAGCAACAGGGAATCGCCCTCATTGATCTGCGGCGTGATCACAAGCTTGACACCGACCTGCTGGCGGTCGACCGTCTGAAACGGATTGACCGCGCCACCGGCGCCACCGCCTGTATTGGAGTACGAACCGGTGACGAATGGCACTTCCTGGCCCACGTTCAGGCTGGCTTCTTCATTATCGGTCGTGACAATTGTCGGGGTGGAAATGATGTTGGTATCCGCATCGCCCTGAAGTGCGCGCAGGATTGCAGCGAAACTGGTGCCACTGTCGGAAATGCGCCCAACTCCAAGCGTTATCCCCGAGCCGATCAGGCTGGTGGGGTCCGTGACCGTGTCGCCATCGCCGCTGATGGCGCCGGCCAGCTGCACAACGCCGATCTCGGGTGGAAAGTTGGTGACGCCGATCGCGGCGTTGTCACCACTGCCGTCGACCGCCCAGGTCACGCCGAGGTCGGAGCTCTTGCCGGCGATGACTTCGACGATGATGGCTTCCACCAGCACCTGTGCACGCCGGATATCCAGTTTGTCGACGATGCCCATCAATGAGCGCATCATCTTGGGCGGTGCGTTGACGATGATTGCATTGGTTTGCGTGTCGGCCCAGACGCTGACCTGTTCGGCACTCCCGGTGGCAGCTGCGGCGCCTGCGGCAGCCTGTTGCGTAAAATGCTGTTGCAATTTGGTCGCGAGTTCCTCGGCGTCTGCGTAACGCAGGTAACGTACTTGCGTGTCGCCGCCATCCTGCAACGGCGTGTCGAGGTGCGCGATCAGCGCTCGCAGGCGCAATCTCTGGCTGCGCTCGCCGCCGATGAGCACGCTGTTGGTGCGCGCGTCGGACACCAGGCTCGTGGTAACCGGAATGCCGTCGGCGCGCGGTACCTGGGTCAATGCCGTCAGCACCCGCACGACCTCCGCCGCAGAAGCGTGCTGCAACGGTACGACTTCGATGTCCTCATCGTTCGACAAATCGATGCGGCGTATGATTTCCACCATGCGGGCCACGTTGTGTGCGCGGTCGGAAATGATCAGCATGTTGGATCCGTTATGCGCTGCGAGGTGCCCGTATTGCGGTATCAACGGCCGCAGGATCGGCACCAGCTGCGCGGCGCCGACGTTTTGCACCTGTATGACCTGGGTGACTATGTCATCGGCGCCGGCGCCATCGGTCGACAGGTAACCCGGATAGGTTCTGGCACTCGCGTCGGGCAGGACCTTGATGACATCGCCTGTGGATATCGCAACGTAGCCGTGGACCTCCAATATGGACAGGAACGCCTCGTAGAACGCGTCCGGCGACATTTCAGTCGACGACAACATCGTAACCTTTGCATTGACGCGCGGATCCAGGATGAAGTTCTTTCCGGTGACCGCGCCGACCGCCTCCACGATCTTGCGGATGTCGGCGTCCTTGTAATTCGGCGTAATGGTTGGCTGCTGCGCAAGCGAAACGCTCACGAGGGCGAGCAGGGTGACCCCAAGGCCTTTACGGACCCGGTCTCGGGAGAACTGCGCCTGCGAATTTCGCGCGTTTTTGATCACTCGGTCTCTTCCAGGCTCAGTTGGCTGGTCTTGAGGACCAGCACCTCCGGTTGTCCGTTTCTCTCGACGGTGACGGATACCTGATCCGCACTGCCGAGGTTCTGAAATATCTGCATCGCCTGCTGCGGATCGGTCAGGGCAGCTCCGTCGATGTCCTTGATCAGATCGCCTGGGCGCAAGCCCAGCGCAGCGAACTGCTTGCGGTCACGCCCGGGATACACGCGGTACCCTTGCTGCTGACCGGCGACAAAATACGGTGTAGGCCGGATCACGTCGGCGAGCTTGGTCACATTCTGCGCGACCACGTTTTGGATGCTGTCAGCGTCCTCCGAGACGGAAGTCCGGGTGGTGGTTGCGACATTGCGTCGGGCCGGTTGCGAACTGGTCGGAAAGTCGCGCGGCAGGTTGAGTTCCTTCAGTACGCCGTTTTCGTTCAACACCACGCGATCCCGGTACACGGCGTGCAGGGAGGTGCCGGACATGATCGGGTCGCCAACCAGGTAAACCTTATCTTCATTGCTTTGGTCGGCAATGATGGCAACCGAGTCGCGCTGGTCCGTTGCCGCAATCGTGCCCTTCAGGGACAGGCTGAGCCGAGTCTCCGCGAGATTTTCGGCAGGATCCGGCGGTGGCGGCGGCGCCGCGTCCGGCGCCGCCACGCCGAACAGATGCGACGCGGCAATGGCCTGCACATTGGCCTGTGCCAGTTGCGCCCGATTCACCGAAACCCCGGCCCCGGATAGAACGGGATAGAGTGCGTCACTTCCGGCCGAGCCCGGCACCAGCATCCATAGGATC
>DATICC010000041.1:0-4613 GCA_035457045.1 Woeseiaceae bacterium
GTCCGGCTGTTCCTGTGCAACTGCCCGTGCCGTGAGCAATGCTGCAGTACCGGCAGCACCTGCCTGCAGGAACAGGCGACGGTTCAGGATGCCGTTGCCCGCTGCTGGCAAGTCATCAAAGTCAACCATTCACAACTCCAGTGTCCCCTGCGCGGCCATACCGGTTGCAGTACTTGTTCTAAATGCCGATAGCTTCCGCATCCTTGTCGCTGATGCCCAGCTTCTCCACCAGCGCATGCCAGCGCGGATCGTCCTGCAGCGGCTCGAACAGCACCTTGAACATGCGGACTTCTATCATTGCGCCGTCGTGCTTTTCATACGCACGGTCGAGCCAGCGGAAAGCCTCGTCGACCTCATTGCGGTAGGCGTACACGGTGGCTACCTGGATGTCGAACCCGTCATAGGTCTTGAGTTCCTCGAGTGCCGCGTCCGACTCGGCGTCCTGCCCAAGGTCAAAATGGGTAATTGCGCGGCCCCAGGCGGCAATAGGCGGCGGCGCTTCGGCAAAATGCTGTAACGCCGTCTCGGAATTGCCGCGCAGGTTTTCCACCCATCCTGACATGCCCGGAATCCAGGCAGTCTGAGGTTCGACATCTCGCATGCGTTCGACGAGCGCAGCCGCTTCGTCGAGCCGAAACTGATTCAGGTACGCGCCAGTAAGGTTCGCCAGCACCGAAATCGCGAGTGGATCGCGGCTCAATGCCTCGTTGTAGATCGAAATTCCGGCGTCGTAGCGTGCGAAAGCGAAGTGCATGACCGCGTAAGCATTGAGTACGCTGGCGTTGCCGGGTTCATAAGCCTTTGCCTGGCGGATGAGCTTAGCGGCTTTCGGCATGTCCCACTCCCAGTACATGGCCAGCCAGCCGAGATTCGACAAGGCCCTCGCATTCGTCGGATCGATAGCCAGCGCCCGTTCGGCGGCCGCTTCGGCACGCGGGTAGCCATCCGCTGGCAATACAAACGCGGACCCGGTCATGTTGGTGTGTGCCCTGCTGAGTTCGGTCCAGCCCTCGGCGTAATCGGGATCGATGGCGAGTGCCTCGGTCAGCAGGGCAATGCACCGCTCGAGCCCCTCCTTCGTGTGCAGGTTCGCTGCCTGCCGGCTTTGCAGGTACAGCTCGTAGGCTCGCGAGTCGGTGCTGCGTACCTTTGGCATCTCGCCGAGCAGCGATATGCGCAAGGCATCGACCACCGCGGCTGCAATCTCATCCTGGATGTGGAATATGTCGACCAGCGTGCGGTCCCAGGTATGCGACCAGAGGTGATAACCGTCTGACGCCTTTATCAACTGCGCCGTGATACGAATCGTATTGCCGGACTTGCGCACACTGCCTTCCAGTACGTGCGCGACATTCAGTTGCTGTGCTATGTCGCCGATGCTCGCATTGGAACCCTTGAATCGAAACGCCGAGGTTCGCGCGGCCACCTGCAACTCCGGAATTTTCGCCAGCAGGTTCAGGAGTTCCTCGGAAAGTCCGTCGGAGAAGTATTCGTTGTCCTGGTCCGCGCTCATGTTGACGAACGGCAGTACGGCGATCGATTTCTCCGGTACGGCGGCAACTGCCGTATCCGCGGAACCGGTTGTTCTTTCCGGCACGAAGCGGTCCAGAGCAAGGGCGCCGATGCCGATGACGAGCAGCACGATCACGGCAGTATCGAGCTTTTTGGCAGTCTGCTGCGTTACCGATTGGTTGCGATCGACATCTTTCTCTTTCCTGATGCCCTCCGGCGTGATCTCGTAGACCCAGGAAAACACCAGTACGAGCGGCAGGCCGGCAACGAGCAGCAGGAACACCAGCCGTCCGGAATTGACGGGCAAGCCGAGCAGGGAAACGCCCACGTCGGTTACCTGCAGGATAAGCCAGCTGGCAACCACATAGAGCAGTGCAACCCGGAATACGTTGCGACGCTTCAGTTCCGCAATGAGGGACATATCAATCTCGCGTCCGGTGCCGATGGCGCAAAAAGTCGAGATGCATACCTGCACCTGCCCGGCAAGTCGAGACAGTCTACCTCATCCGTGAGCCTGGTCGCGTCAGTCCGGCGGGCTGCGATTGAAGGTTCGCGACCACATCTCGCGCCAGACCTCTCCTTCCAGGTAGCGCGAAATCATGAGGTATTGGTCCTCGCCGGGCTGCGACATCTCGCTCCCGAACAGGTACGCGGCGCCGTCCGGGCCCACGTAACGGTCGTCGAGGAAGCGCAACGTGCCATCGTCGGCAAGCTCGACATAACCGTCGCTCTGGCCGCCGAGGGAATTCCAGTACCGGTACTCGATGCGCTTGCGCTCGCCATGCCAGGCATAAATGGTTTCGCCGAGATAGTCGGGCTGTTTGCTGTGCACGACGTGGCGGTCGCGTAGCTGCATCCCGTTGTGCATCCATTCATAACAATGCGTATCGGTCTCGCGTCCTTCGTTGAACGTCGTCGTCCAGCAATGTCCGGCAAGGAACGCGAGCGGCGCCAACGGGCTCTCTTCAGTCACCGCCGGACGGCAGGCGAAGAGGGCGGCGAGCCACAGCACCCGGGTCATGTGTATTCGGGTCATATGCGCACTCAATGCCAGAGGCCAAGAACGATGCCGAACATCGTGAACTGCACGGTGTGATAGCCGCCGTTGATCAGGAACAGCGCAAGACTCTTGTGCTCGAACAGGTAATTGATGCCGAAGCTCGCGGCTACCCAGAAAAGTCCTGCCGCGAAGCCTGCGCCGGTCGCGAAACCGAGTTCCGGATTTGGCCCGAGGAACATGGCGAACATCGCCGCGGCGGCGACGGAAAGCAGCAGCGACCCGCCGAAGATTTTCGCCGGGTTGCCGGCCTTGAGCTGTTCATCGGTCAGGCCTGTCTCACGCTGCCAGGCTTTGCCGAAAAGCGCAGGCGAGTACCACAGCCCGCCGACAATGAATGACGATGCACCCGCCACGATGGCGGCCAACCAGTTGATCTCAGGCATTTGATTTCCCCTTTGTTGTTGATTTTCGCTTGCGGCGTGCGGTCACCTGCACCGGACGAAGCAAGCGGTTGAAAAGGTCCTTCAGCTGTTGCACGGCACGATCGAAGTACGCGACGTCACGGTGACTGCTGGCCAGCATTACGCCGCCCTCCATGGTGACCAGCACGAACTCGGCAAGCGCGCGCCGGTCGGTCTCTTCGGGCAGCCGCTCGCCGGCTTCCTTCAGGCAACCCTCGATTGCGTCGACCCAGCCGGTGAAGTTGACAGCCAGCAGCTCCCGTACCGGCGGATCGGGCTCGCGAAGTTCGAGTGCGAGACTGCCGATCGGGCAGCCGTAGGTGCATTCGGTCTGCACCAGCGCCTCGCGATAGCCGGCAAGCAGGGCGAAGATTTTCTCGATCGGGTCGTCGACGTTCTGCCAGCACGGCTCGAGCAGGTTCTCGCCGATTCCCGTGCGATAGGCATCGAGCACGGCCAGCAGCACGTCCTGCTTGCCCGGAAAGTAGTGGTACAGGCTGCCGCTGTTCACGGCCGCGCGGCCGAGAATATCGGCGATCGAGGTGGAGCCGTAGCCCTTTTCCCAGAACAGGTGCATGGCCGCGTCGACGATGCGCTGGCGGGTGTTGCCAGAGACTTGATTGATCATTCAACTAAGTCTCGTATGCCGACCGCGGAAACGCAAGTCGCCGCGGTTTGCGGGCCTTTGTACGCCCGGATGATATCCAATACTTGACTAAGTCCAGATTATGAGTAGGCTAGTCCCCCATGCCCGATAACGTCGAAATGCTGCTCCGCCGGCACGGCCTGCAGGTCACCGCCCAGCGGCTGGCCATCATGCGGGCGGTATCGAACCGCCCCCACGCGACCGCCGACGCACTGCTGGACGAAGTGCGTGCGGCACTCGGCTCGATTTCCCGCCAGGCGGTGTACGACGCGCTCGGCGTGCTGGTCGACAAGAACCTGATCCGCCGCATCCAGCCGGCAGGCTCTGCCGCCCGTTACGAAGACCGGGTTGGAGACAACCACCATCACCTGATCTGCCGGGACTGCGGCACGATGCTCGACGTCGATTGCGCCGTCGGTGAAGTGCCCTGTCTTACCGCAAACATTGACCACGGTTTCGAAATTGATGAAGCCGAAGTCATTTACTGGGGACGCTGCCCGTCGTGCCGGAAGTCCGCCGCCGGCGTCTCGAATTCAAAGACCACCTGATCGAAGAGAGGAACCACACAATGGATGACGTAAAAACAAAAGCCCCGGGCAAATGTCCCGTGATGGCACACGGCCACACCGCAATGGGCAGCTCGGCGAACGAGCACTGGTGGCCGAACCAGCTGAACCTCAAGGTTCTCCATCAGCACAGTCCGCTCTCGGATCCGATGGGCGAGAAGTTCGACTACGCCAAGGCATTCAAAAGCCTCGACCTCGACGAGGTGAAGAAGGACCTGTATGCGCTGATGACGGATTCGCAGGACTGGTGGCCGGCCGACTGGGGCCATTACGGCCCGTTCTTCATCCGCATGGCCTGGCACAGCGCCGGCACCTACCGCATCAGCGATGGCCGCGGCGGGGCAGGCTCCGGCACGCAACGCTTCGCGCCGCTGAACAGCTGGCCCGACAACGTGAGCCTCGACAAAGCGCGCCGACTGCTGTGGCCG
>DATICC010000042.1:0-5763 GCA_035457045.1 Woeseiaceae bacterium
ATCGAGCAAATGCGTGAGCAGTGTCAGCGCCGCCATTCCGGATGCGGTCACGGCGGCACCTGCTCCGCCTTCCAGTGAGCAGATGGCATCCGCCAGTGCATCGCGAGTAGGATTTCCGCTGCGCGTGTAGTCGTAGCGGCGTTTGACACCGAAACTTTCAAAGGTGTAGTTCGATGACAGATGCAGTGGTGGCACGACGGCACCGTGCTGCGAGTCCGATTCCAATGAGGCTCGGACGGCGAGTGTTGCTGGGCTGGCTGCTGCTGTCATGGTACGGTCTCCGCGTCTGTATCGATTCCAATGTTGCGGCGTGTAGCCGTCTCTCATCGGGATCCCGCGAAAACCGCCAGGAAGGGGTGCCGTGCCCTGCGCTTGGACGGTCTCTCGACCGATCGCCGCGTTACACTGCCCCTCATCTACCGAATGCATCGCCCCCTTTGACGGGAAGCTCTGCTTCGCAGGAGTTGGCACCTTTTCGGAGTGGTTAGTCCCGATGGTTGCCCCGGCTTCAAAGGGCCTTTCCCTCAGCCGGTCTCGATGAGTGACCCGCAGTCTAGGTTCTTCCGCCAAACGGCGTCAAGCGATAGTCCGGGCTTTTTTTGGTGTCCACGGAAACCATCGCCTGCAGCGCAGCTGCCCATGGCAGCCATAGCTTCAAACCTCGCAGCCGGCTTGCAACGTTCCATCCAATGTATTAGTGTACTATTACATTAATACAAGACCCGAACCGCTGACAGAAAATCGCGCGTACCATGAAGCCCAAAAAAAATGAGTCCGGCACGCAGCGAAAGCGTGCCGAAGATGCTCTTTTCCGTGCCGTCAAATCGCTGCGGACCACGGCCGAATGCCGCAGCTTCTTCAAGGACCTGTGTACCCCCGCCGAGCTGCAGGCCCTGGCAGACCGCTGGCAGGTCGTCGAATTGTTACTGCAGGGCATGCCATACCGGCAGATTCAGGAACAGACCGGCGTCAGCGTGACCACTGTCGGCAGGGTTGCACGATTCCTGACCGACGGCTTCGGTGGCTATCGGACGGCCGTTGAACGCGTCCTCCGCAAGCAGTACGCACAGAAATCCGGCGCCAGTCACTGAGGACTTCCCATGGATACCAAGCAGCAGCGCATCAAGATTGCGGTGCAGAAATCCGGCCGCCTCACCGACCACTCGCTGGATCTGCTGGAGCGCTGTGGTCTGAAATTTACGAAGAGCAAGGATCAGCTCTTCTGTTTTGGCGAAAACATGCCGGTAGATCTTCTGCTGGTTCGCGATGATGACATTCCGGCACTGGTCAGTGACGACATTTGCGACCTCGGCATAGTCGGGCTGAATGTAGTGCAGGAAAAACGCCTGATGCTGGAACGGAATGGCGGTCAGGGGCTTTTCGACAAGGTATTCGAGCTGGACTTCGGCCACTGCCGCTTGGCTTTGGCTGCGCCTGAGGACGCCGCGTACAACGGCACCTCGAGCCTGCAGAACTCGCGCATTGCTACGAGCTTCACTGCGATTCTCGGCGACTATCTGGAAAAGAATGCCATAGATGCGGAAATCGTTTATTTCTCGGGCGCGGTCGAAATTGCGCCCAAGCTCGGCCGTGCGGACTTCATTTGCGACCTGGTGTCGAGCGGCGCGACCTTGTCCGCGAATCAACTGCGGGAGGTCGGCACCGTGTTCGAAAGCGAAGCCGTGATCATTCAGACGCGGGCACCGCTGTCCGACCTGAAAAAAGACTGGGTGAGTCGCATTCTGCAGCGCCTCGATGGTGTGCTCCAGGTTCGCGAGAGCAAGTACATAATGCTGCACGCACCAAGAACGGCACTCGCCGAAATTACCCGATTGTTGCCAGGCTCCGAGCACCCGACGGTCATACCGCTGGAGGGCCAGCCGGACAAGGTGGCGGTGCACGCTGTGTGCCGGGAGTACGTGTTCTGGGAGACGCTGGAGAACCTGAAGAATGCCGGCGCCAGCTCGCTCCTCGTGTTACCCGTGGAGAAGATGCTGGCATGACCGCGCGAATCGCAACGTCTGACGGTGTCCTTGCCAGAATCGTCGACTGGGAGCTGTTGTCGCCGGCAGGGCGTCGCGACATTCTGCAAAGGCCTGTGCAGGCCGTCGATGCGGAGCTACGCCGGCAGGTGGAAACCATTGTGGCGCGTGTCCGTAACGGCGGCGATCGTGCCCTCCGCGAGCTGAGCCGTGAGCTCGACGGCGCAATACCCGATCAACTGCAGGTCAGTGAGACGGAGTTCCAGGACGCGGAAGCGGCGCTGCCGAAGCGCGCGTTGGACGCCATGCAGGTTGCCATCGCCAATGTACGGCGGTTCCACCTCGCCCAATTGCCGCAATCAATTGACATCGACACCATGCCCGGTATCCGCTGCCAGCGAATCAGCCATCCGATCGACTCCGTTGGCTTGTACGTACCGGCCGGAACGGCACCATTGCCCTCGGCCGCGATCATGCTTTCCGTTCCCGCGGCAATCGCCGGCTGTCCGCGCGTCGTTCTGTGCACGCCGCCGAAAGCGAATGGCCAGGCCGACCCTGCGGTCATTACGGCAGCACGGCTCGGCGGGGTGGAAAAGATATTCAAGCTCGGCGGCGCGCAAGCGATCGCAGCGATGGCCTACGGCACGGAATCGGTGCCGAAAGTCGACCGCATATTCGGCCCCGGAAACGCCTTCGTCACGGCAGCCAAATCGCTGGTAGCCGCGGACATGGCCGGCGCCTCGATTGATATGCCGGCAGGCCCGTCAGAGTTGCTGGTTATCGCGGACGAGAGCGCCAATGCCGGATTCATTGCCTCCGACCTGCTTTCGCAGGCCGAGCACGGGCCGGACTCACAGGTGCTGCTGGTGACCACCAGCCCTGTACTGGCTGGCGACGTGGCCCGAGAAATCGAGCGGCAGATACGCGGACTCGGACGCGCCGCCATTGCAAAACGCGCATTGCAGAACAGCCGCATACTGCTTGCCGCCGATCTCGATATGGCGGCGGACATCAGTAACTCGTATGCCCCGGAGCACCTCATCGTGCAGGTCGTGCAGCCCCGCGCCCTGCTCCCACGCCTGCGAAATGCCGGCTCGGTGTTCCTCGGTCCCTGGTCACCGGAATCGGCCGGGGACTACTGCAGCGGTCCGAACCACGTGCTGCCCACCTACGGAAAATGCAGGAGCTACAGCGGGCTCGGCGTGGACCAGTTCATGCGTCACATGACGATTCAGGAGCTGAGCAAGGACGGGCTGCAATCGATTGCGGCGCCGGTCATCGAACTCGCCCGCCTCGAAGGCCTCGATGCACATGCCTTGGCCGTCAGCATCCGCCTGCCCGCAAACGAGGGCGTCACGCAATGAACACGGCCAGCCTCGCGCGCCCGGAGATCGTCTCCCTGTCGCCTTACACAGCGGCGGCCCAGGACCGCCTGACAGTGCGACTCAATGCCAATGAGATTCCCTGGAGCCCGTCGGCCGACCCTGACGAATGCCTGAATCGCTACCCGCTGGTTCGACCCTGGGCGCTGCGCGACCGCCTCGCGGAAATTCACCGGGTTTCTGCGCAACAGTTGCTGGTCACTCGCGGGACCAGCGAAGCGATTGACCTGCTCGTAAGGGTATTTTGCCGTGCGGGGCAGGACAACATAGTCACTACCCCGCCAACTTTCGGCATGTACAAGGTGTACGCCGATATCCAGGGGGCAGGGTTTTGTGAATCGCCGCTATGCCCGGAACAGGATTTCAGATTCGACATTGCAGAGCTCCTCAAGGTGCCGGACGAGCGCAGCAAGCTGATCATCATTTGTTCGCCGAACAATCCGACGGGAAATTCGATGCAGCTTGCGGATCTGGAGACACTCATCGCCGCCCGGCAAGGTCGGTCACTGGTCGTGATCGATGAAGCTTACATAGAGTTCAGCTCCGGCCGGTCCGCAATCACGCTGATGGAGCGATATGAGAATCTCGCTGTCCTGCGGACCTTGTCGAAAGCGCACGGACTCGCTGCCGCCCGGCTTGGCTGCGTGCTGGCGCAACCGGCCGTGATCCGACTGCTGGACAGCATCATGGCGCCCTATCCGATCGCAACGGCGATAGCCAATCGGGCTATGACCGCCTTGCGCGATGAGAATCTTGCCGTGGCGGCGGACCGCATCGCACAGCTCGTCGCGGAGCGACAACGGCTGCAAACCCGCTTGTCCGCATGCGCGTCGGTAGAGAAAGTGTGGGCCAGTGAAGCCAACTTCCTGCTGGTTCGATTTCGCAACCTGCCTCTCACCCGTTCGCTGCTGGAGGGCCGGCGCATCCTGATCCGGGACGTGTCTGCCGTGCCAGGATTGCAGAACTGCGCGCGGATCACGGTGGGTACGCGCAGCGAAAACGACCTGTTGCTCGATACCATCAATGGAAAGTCCTCTGACCATGCATAAAGTACTGTTTCTGGATCGGGATGGCACGCTGATCGAGGAGCCACCCGATTGCCAGGTAGACCGCCTGGACAAGGTGCGCCTCGTCGCCGGCGTGATTCCCGCCCTGACGGCGCTGGCAAACGCCGGCTTCAGGTTTGTCATGGTCAGCAACCAGGACGGCCTCGGCAGCGACAGCTTTCCGCTTGAGGACTTCGAGTCGGTCCAGTCACACGTGTTATCGATTTTCAGTTCCCAAGGCATCGAGTTCGACCAGGTATTCATTTGCCCGCACCGCTCGTCGGACGGTTGCGACTGCCGCAAACCCCGCACGGGCCTCCTCACGAAATACCTGGCGGCGACCAGTATCGACACGGCCGGATCGGCGGTCATCGGCGATCGCGACACCGACATGCAGCTCGCCGCCAATCTCGGAATCCGCGGCTTGCGCATTGGCGCTGATGGTGATGCGGCTCGGCAGTGGCCGACCATAACAAGCGAACTGCTGGCGCAGGCGCGTCGTGCCGCAGTCACCCGAAGGACCCGTGAAACGGAGATCGAAGTGCGCGTTGATCTCGGTGCCACGGACCCGATCCGCGTGAACACGGGCATCGGCTTTTACGACCATATGCTGGAACAGATTGCAAGGCACGGCGGATTCAGCCTGCAGCTGCGCTGTAACGGCGACCTGATAGTCGATGAACACCACACGGTGGAGGATACCGCAATTTGTCTCGGCACCGCCTTGCGGCAGGCACTGGGCAACAAACACGGTATCGGGCGCTACGGATTCCTCTTGCCAATGGACGAAAGTGAGGCGCAGGTGGCGCTCGATTTGTCTGGTCGTTCTGCATTCGAATTCCGCGGTGTTTTTCCACGCCCCTCTGTCGGCAATTTGCCAACGGAGCTTGTGCCGCATTTCTTCCGCTCACTGGCCGACACTCTCGGTGCTGCGCTGCACATCGAAGTGCGGGGCGAGAATACGCACCACATGATCGAAGCCTGTTTCAAGTGTGTCGGTCGTGCATTGCGCCAGGCAATCCGCAGCGACGGAGGCGGCATTCCCTCGACCAAGGGCACCCTGACCTGAGATGAGCCGGGACCAGGTGGTAATCATAGACAGCGGCGGTGCCAATATCGCGTCCCTGGTGTTTGCATTGCAGCGGCTCGGCGCCAGTGCAGTTCTCAGCGACGATCCGGCCACGATACTTGACGCCAGCCACGTGATTCTGCCAGGTGTCGGTGCCGCCGCCCCTGCCATGGAACGGCTCCGCAGTAAACGGTTGCAGGAACTCATACCCGGGTTGGTTCAACCGGTGCTCGGAATCTGCCTTGGCATGCAGCTGCTGGCTGAGTCGTCTGCAGAGGGGGACG
>DATICC010000043.1:0-5607 GCA_035457045.1 Woeseiaceae bacterium
TTGCTGTCGATGGTCTTGAAGTTGCCGGCCACCCAGGCGTCTTTCTCCTGCGCTTCGGCGATCGAGATCATGCCATCGGCATTCGCGTCGATTTCCTCGAAGGCCGCCACTTCGGTGGTCTTCTCCGGAGTCTCGCCCTCGGCCTGCACATTGACTGCGTAGGCCGCAAAGATGCTTGCCAGTAAAGCCAGATAGGCTGGTTGTCGGATGTTCATTTCTGCCTCCTCGTGATTACTGCGATTACCAACACGCCGTTTTCCGCACGGCAGTCTGTACGGAGCAATCCCCGTGCCACATCGCGAGGAGTGATAAAAATCAATCGTTTACAGGTCCAGAGTGCTGCAAGCACCCGCCTTGCACTGTTTTCGATCCACCACAGGGCAGGTGTATATTGCCTAAGGGGTGCCCGCCGCATCTGGCTGGAGTCGTTGTAAAATCAATACCTTGGGAGCGTTTTATGGCGGTGTTACCGATCGACAACACTTTCGCTCCCGCACAATTGAACACGCCGGCAAGAGGACGGGCCGGCTGATGCGCTTTCAATTGCCGACGATGCTGCGGCTGATACTGCTGGGGTTCTTCCTGGTATCCGTGCCGCTCGTTGTCGCGATCGTCACCGCGATTGCGCAGGTCGACCGACTCGCGCGTGAAAGTCGCAGCACCCTGGTTTCGGTGCAGGAGAATACGGTCGTGAGCCGGACCCTGGCGGACCGCGTTGCCGCAATGGAAGAAAGCGCCGTCCAGTTCCAGGCGCTGCTGGATCCATCGTACAAACAGATTTACGACGAGAATCGCGCCGAAGTACTGAATCTTCTCGATCGCCTGGTCCAGGACAGCACGAACCCGGAACTGCTGCGTCGCCTGTCCGTTGCGCGCGAAGCCGTGGAGGCATCCCACGCCACGGTAACGGCGATAGCAGACGGCTCTGCGCCGGCGAACCTCGCTGCAGTGCTCGACACGCTGAGGCAGTCGGTGCTGGAAGTCGTCCAGCAGCAGAACGCCGTGGCAAGAGGCCTTGCGAACGCGATGCTGGAGCAGGCCAATCGCTTGCAACGCACCCTGGTCATACAGGCAGGGCTCGTAATACCTCTGTCGATCGGCCTCGCGGTGCTGTTCGTTGCCGTCATCGTGCGGCCGCTGCGGCAGATCGATCGCAGCATACACGCGCTTGGCCGCGGCACCCTGACGGAATCGGTGCCCGTTGCCGGCACGCGCGATCTCGAAGAACTCGGGCGGCGGCTCGAGTGGCTGCGGCTCAGGCTTTTGGAACTCGAAGCCGAGAAATCACGGTTCTTGAGGAACGTCACGCACGAACTCAAGACGCCGTTGACCAATATTCGCGAAGCGGCGGAGCTGCTGCTGGATGCGGGCGACACGGCACCGGAGTCGCAGGCCATCACGAAGATCCTGCGCGACAACAGCTTGCGGCTGCAGCAGATGATCGAAAAGCTGCTGTATTACGGTGCCGCGGGAGACATCGGGGAACAGGAGCTCAGGGAATCGGTACAGTTCGACCTGCTGGTGAACGACGTGCTGGAGCGCTACGCCGACACAACCGCGGCAAGGAATGTCACGTTGCGCCGGATGCTCGAGCCGGTGACCGTAACGGGAAACACGAGGCGGCTGACGGCCGTGGTGGATAACCTCGTCTCCAATGCCGTCAAATACACACCGGACAGGGGGGAGATCGAGATCGAATTGTCGAAACGCAACGGGGTCGTGACTTTGAACGTCAGGGACAACGGTCCCGGCGTCCCGGAATCCGCGCGCCCGCATGTCTTCGACTGGTTTTACACGGGACCGCGGCCGCCGCAATGGAAAGTGGCGGGCACCGGGATGGGGCTCGCCATCGCGCGCGAGTATGCCCGTCACCACGACGGCGACATCGTGCTGCTCGACTCGGCGCAGGGTGCCCATTTTCAAATGACCCTCGGGACGGATCGGCGTTTGCGTCCAGAGGACGAGCTGCCCGATGAATGAGCGCCCGGCCATACTCCTTGTCGACGACGACGAGGACCTGTTGCAGCTGCTGACCATCCGTCTCGGCAGGGCCGGCTTCCAGGTGCAGACCGCGAACAGTGCGGCAAGCGCCCTGCGGAGCCTCGCGCAATCCCAGCCACGGGCGGTCATCACGGACCTCAAGATGGATGAGACTGACGGCCTCGCCTTGCTGGAGGAAATCGAGAAGCGCTATCCCGTGCTGCCCGTCATACTGCTCACCGCCCACGGGACGATACCCGACGCGGTGAAGGCGACCCGGAAAGGCGCGTTCGCGTTCCTCACCAAGCCGATCAACGACGACGAGCTGGTCGCCTGCCTCAGGGAAGCCATCGGTGCGAATGGTAACGGCAACGATGGCGGCACGGCGGCGGAAGAATGGCGCGCCGGTATCCTCACGCGCAGCGCCGCCATGGAAACAGTGCTGCAGCAGGCGAAACTCGTGGCCGCTACCGATGCCAGCGTCATCATCGAAAGCGCAAGCGGCACTGGCAAGGAATTGCTGGCACGTGCCATGCACGCAGCCAGCGACCGGGCCGACGGCGCGTTCGTGCCGGTGAACTGTACCGCAATACCGCAGGACCTTTTCGAAAGTGAAATATTCGGCCACGTGAAGGGATCGTTTACCGGCGCGCATCGCGACCGGACCGGGCTCATTCAGCAGGCGCACCTGGGGACACTGTTTCTGGACGAAATCGGCGATATGCCGATGGCGTTCCAGGCAAAGCTTCTGCGCGCCCTGCAGGAGAAGGTCATCCGGCCGGTCGGCGCGGAGAACGATATCAAGGTCGATGTCCGCGTGATCGCCGCCACGCATCGCGACCTTCAGGCTGCAATCGTGGAGAGCACGTTTCGCGAAGACCTGTACTACCGGCTGAGCGTCGTGCGGCTCTCCCTGCCTCCGCTATCGGCTCGGCGCGAGGACATTCCCTTGCTGACCAGCCATTTCCTGCGCCAGTTTGCAGCGGACGGCGTAGCCACGGGGTTCAGCAGCGAGGCCATGCAGCGTCTCCTTGCCGCAACCTGGCCGGGCAACGTACGTCAACTCGCCAACGTGATTCAGCAATGCGTCGTCCTGTGCCCTTCCGCCGTCATACCCGAGAGCCTGGTCGAGCACGCCCTGGGCGGCAGTTCGCGCGGCCTGACGCCATTTGCGACAGCCCGGGAGGAGTTCGAGTTCGACTACCTGCACAGCCTGATGCAGGCGACCGGAGGCAACGTGTCCCAGGCCGCACGACTCGCGGAGCGCAACCGGTCGGAATTCTACAAACTGCTGAAGAAGCACTCACTCGATCCGGCGGAATTCCGACACGACAACAAGGATGAACCGGAATAGCATGTACTTCGCACCATTGAATTCAATTCCTGCGGCCCGCAAAGTCACCAGGCGAGACAGCGCTGAACGACGACAGGACACACCGGTACGCGACCTATTGCGACATCAAGTTCCCGGCACTCGCTACGATCGACGTGGTCTGATCGGTGCCCCAGTCGGCAATTCAGGTTATGGAGGTTGCCCTGGTGCATAAACCAGCGAAGGAACCAAATGATCTTGAGAAGTTTTTCGTACAGCGAGCCAATGCCGGTGACGTCGAGGGGCTCGTGGCGCTTTATGAATCCAGTGCCATACTGGCATACGGCGGCGGGGTCGCGATTGGAGCAAACCAGATTCGTGAGTTCTTTGTCAGATTTCTGGCGGATCGGCCACAGCTTGATCAGAGCATTCAGGCCGCGCCCCTTTGCAGTGGAGATCTCGCACTGACCTCGTCCCGGCTAAGCAATGGAGATATCACGGCTGAAGTTGCCCGGCGTCAGGCAGATGGGAGTTGGCTTTGGGTAGTAGATCAGTTTGCGCTTGGAAGCGAGGCGTAGAGTGAGCAGTCGGGGATGATCTTCGCGCCCGTGGCTCCCGGTTCGGCCCTGCCTCGGCCGCCAAGCATCACCGTCGTGCTCGGCAGTGGTACTTGACCGTGGCGGGGCGTCATTATCTGCCACAAAATTGCTCAAGCGTCAGGTAACTGGCGGTGACCACAGTCGAACCCATCCTTCTCGTCTATGACAAGCAGTGTCCGGCCTGCGACCTTTACTGCAGCCTTGTCCGCATTCGCGCAGACGTCGGCGAGCTGAAGCTCGTTGATGCGCGCGAGGGCGGACCGGTGATGGAGGAGATTACCCGGGCAGGGCTCGATATCGATCAAGGCATGGTCCTGAAAGTCGGTACGCAACTCTACTACGGCGCCGACGCCATTCACGCACTCTCACTGATGAGCACGCGCACGGGTCTCTTCAATCGCCTTGCCTGGTGGAGCTTCAGGTCCCAGCGCGCGGCACGCATTCTCTACCCCGTACTGAGAGCAATGCGCAACCTGTTGCTCAAGTTCCTCGGCAAGACCAAAATCAATAACCTGCAGGTTTCAGGCAATGATCGTTTCTGAGCAGGCGTCGTGTAGCACCGGCACTGTGCACAGGCAGCCAGCATCGAGGTGAGCATGGATACTGAGGTAATGGTCAACACCATCGTCGTTGGCCTCGGCGCGACCCTGATCATGGACCTTTGGGCAATACTCGTGAATCGGGCTGTCAGGATTCCAATACCCAACTATTGCCTGGTGGGCCGCTGGGTGTGCCACATGACAAGCGGCACCTTCCGGCATGCGAGCATCACCGCTGCTGCGCAAAAGCCGGCCGAGTGCCTGATCGGCTGGATAGCTCATTACACGATAGGGGTGCTGTTCGCGCTTGGTCTCGTGACATTGGCGACTCCCCAATGGTTGCAGTCGCCGACTCTCATGCCTGCACTGCTGTTCGGCGTTGTTACCGTCGTATTTCCGTTCCTGATCCTGCAACCGTCTCTCGGCCACGGCATTGCCGCATCCAAAGCCCCGGATCCGATGCAGGCCCGGCTGCGCAGCCTGATGAACCATACCGTGTTCGGGATTGGCCTGTACGTCGCGGCATTGATCGTGCATACCATTGCCCCGGGAGCATGACGTACCGGGAGTTGTTGCACCTGCCGGAATCAACATGAACTCAATGGCTTGCAAATGAAGAAGATGACCGCTGCCGCAAGCCCGGACGCTTACGTCTCTGCCCTGAAAGGCTGGCGCCGCGAGTGCGTAGAGGCCTTGAGGGCGGCTGTACGTTCCGTATCGGCACTGCAAGAGGTTGTGAAATGGGGTCACCTTGTGTACATCTCCAACGGACCGGTATTGCTGATCCGTGCGGAGGACGAGCGGGTCCTCTTTGGCTTCTGGAGGGGACAGCGCCTGCTCGCGATCGAGCCTCGCCTCAGGAAGAGCGGGAAGTACGAGATGGCGACACTTGCGTTGCAGCAGGGAATGACCATCAAACCCGCTACCGCGCGCCGACTGGCGCGCGAGGCGGTGGCTCTCAACAAGTCGCTCGGCAATCCGCAGCTTGCGGCGAGAAAGACCGGCCGCTGATTCGAGCAGGAGACATCCATGGCGGACATTCTTCATGACCTGCCCATCAAAGCCCCGATCGACCGAGTGTTTGCAGCAATCAGTACGCCCGAGGGACTGGACACATGGTGGACGAAGCGCGCTACGGGAACGCCTGAAGCAGCTGCGGTGTACACACTCTCTTTCG
>DATICC010000044.1:0-3327 GCA_035457045.1 Woeseiaceae bacterium
TTCAAGTACGCGTTCTGACAAGCGGTACAGGCAAGCACAACGGCGGGCTTCGGCCCGCCGTTTTTTTTGGAACCAAAGCACAGACACGGTAGTCTTCGGGCAGAACCGGCAACGAAAGATCGGGGAGCCGAATCCAATGAACAGCAATGTCTCTGACCTGGTGCAGGCCGCCGGGAAATCAGCTGCCGCCGGCAACTGGCAGCAGGCAGAGGAACACTGGCGCCAGGTCATAGCCCTGGAACCTACGCATCCGCAGGCGCTGTGCAGCCTCGGCATCCATGCGCTGCAGCGCGGCGATGTCGACACGGCACTGGGGTTTCTCGAAACATCCAGGGCTGCGGCACCCGGCGATACGCTGACCCTTATGACGATCGCCGCCGCACACCGCCACGCTGGAAATGCAGCAGGGGAACGCGAGGCGATCGACGCCGTGCTGGAAACCAACAGTAACTTCGTTCCAGCGCTGCTGCTCAAAGCCGACTGGATGGAGCGAAATGCCACCGCGGCGGCGGCTGCGGCTACCTACAAAGCGGCACTGGCAATATCCCCGGCAGAGGCGGACTGGCCGCCGGATTTTCGCGAGCGATTGCTGCACGCGCGGGCCTATGTCGCCCGGCACTCTGAAGCATTGCTGCAACACCTGAACGCGTCGCTTGCGAGTGAGTTGCAGCGATTGCCGAGCGGGCTCGCCCCGCGCTGGCGTGAAGCGGTGTCGATCCGGGCGGGAATGTCGAGGCCTTTCGTGTCGCAATCCAACCAGCTGCACATCCCGCGACTTCCAGCCATCCCGTTCTACGACCGCAGCGCATTTCCGTTTCTCGCTGCGCTGGAAGCAGGCACAGACACGATCCGTGCCGAGCTCGCCGATGTCATTGCAAATCACAGCGACGGTTTTGTTCCCTACATTGCCTACAATCGCGGTGACCCGGTCAACCAGTGGAAGAAACTGAACCACTCCAGGGACTGGGGCGCCTTCCATCTGTGGCGGGGCGGGGTCGCCTGTGAGGACAACCTGAAGCACTGCCCGGAAACCGCAAGAATTCTCCGCACATTGCCGCTTGCCGATATCGACGGATTGTGCCCGAACGTTTTCTTTTCGTCGCTGCAACCGCACACGCACATCCCGCCGCACTATGGTGAAAGCAATGCGAGGCTCATCGCACACCTGCCGCTGCTGGTTCCTGCGGGATGCAAACTGCGAGTCGGTTTCGAGGAACGCGAATGGAAAGTCGGTGAAGTCCTCGTTTTCGATGACACGCTGCAACATGAAGCGGTCAACAACAGCGATGACTTGCGCGTGGTGCTGATCTTCGATCTCTGGAATCCGCTGCTGAGCGAGGCCGAACGCAAGCTGACGAGCCGGCTGGCTGCCGCCACGCGCCAGTTCTCCGGGCGTTCCCCGACACAAAACGGCTGAAGCCTGATATGAACAAAAGTTATCGGCCAGGGACAATCGCCGAAATTCGCTGAACTGTCCGGAATCCCCCGACTCAAAGGCTCAGGAATTCCAGCCATCTCGCGAACCGGGGGAGGTCTCATGACGATACGCTTTCGCCTCAATGGCGAAGAAGTCCAGTTTGACGGCGCTGCCGATATGCCGTTGCTCTGGTACCTGCGCGATTACGCCGGGCTGACCGGCACGAAATTCGGTTGCGGCATCGCCATCTGCGGTGCCTGCACAGTGCACGTGGATGGCGTCGCCGTCCGCTCCTGCGTCCTTCCGGTGCAGGCGCTGGCCGGCAAGGAAGTCCGGACGATAGAAGACCTCGGCACCGGCGGCTTGCATGCGGTGCAGCGGGCATGGATCGAGGAGGACGTGCCGCAATGCGGCTACTGCCAGTCCGGCCAGATCATGGCGGCCGTGGACCTCCTGAAACGCGTACCGGAACCCAGCGACAGCGACATCGCCGGCATCACCAACCTCTGCCGTTGCGGCACCTATCCGCGCATTCGCAAGGCGATACACCGCGCCGCTGCGATACTCAAAGAGGAATCCGCCGCATGAACGCACTCTCCCGCAGGTCGTTCCTGCAATTGTCCGCGAGCACGCTCGGCGGACTGCTGCTGAATGTGAGCTTTGCCCCGCGCGCCAGGGCTTTTGCCGATCGGGCACAGGGTCCATGGGTATTCGTCCGCATAGATCCAGGCCAGCCGATTGTCATCGGTGCACGCACAGCCGAAATCGGCCAGGGCGTGAAGACTTCCCTGCCGATGCTGATCGCGGAGGAACTCGACGTCGCCTGGGATCAGGTTCGTGTCGAGCAGCTGCCTTACGGCCTCATCCCGGCGGAAAACGATCCCGGAATTGCGGCCAAGTACGGGCCGCAGGGCGCAGGCGGCAGCACCAGCATACCGGAAGCTTTCAATGAACTTCGCCAGGTCGGCGCGAAGTTGCGCCGCGTGCTGATGGACGCGGCGGCAGAACGATGGCAAGTATCCCGTGACATGCTGACGACCGACCGCGGAAGCGTGCGACATACCGACGGCCGTTCGCTGCCCTACGCCGACCTTGCGGCACGCGCGATGGAACTGCCGCTCCCGGAAGAAGACCTGCCGCTCAAGTCCAGCCGCGACTTTCGCATCATCGGCAAGCCGACCCGCGTTGCCGATTGCGAGGAGATCGTCACCGGTAAAGCCGCATTCGGCATCGACGCGCGCCTCGACGGCGCACTGGTCGCACTGATTGCGCGCTGTCCGTATTTCGAAGGCGATATCGAATCGCTCGACGACTCGGCGGCGCTCGCTGTACCTGGCGTGCGCAAGATCATCAGAATTCCCGGCCCGGATCCGGAAATGGGGCTGACAGGCAATCTTGCGGCCGGTGTGGCAGTGGTCGCTGACGATACCTGGGCGGCGAAAAAGGGCCGGGATGCACTGAAGGTCACCTGGTCGCCCGGACCGTGGAGCAAGGACTCTACCGACGCGCTGGAACAAAGTGCATTGCGAGCGCTGAACGACGCAGCCGATCCCGCAAGGCAGGACGGTGACTTCGCTGCGGCACGTGGCAGTGCCGCACGCGTGATCGAGGCGGACTACCACATGCCGTTTCTGGCCCACTGCACCATGGAGCCGCAGAACGCCCTGCTCGACCTGCGCGAAGACGGTGCACTGCTGATCGCATCCATGCAATCGCCAGGCGGTGCATCGCGAATGATCCATGCCATGACAGGCATCGATCGTCTGAAGATTGACATTCGCATGCCGCGCTCGGGCGGCGGCTTCGGGCGGAGGCTGGAAAACGACTTCGTTGCCGAGGCCGTGCACATTGCGAAGGAACTGAAAAGGCCGGTGCGCCTGATCTGGACCCGCGAAGACGACATGCGCAAC
>DATICC010000045.1:0-13104 GCA_035457045.1 Woeseiaceae bacterium
CAGGCCCTCACTACCGAACCGAAACACGAAACACGTGAACCACCCGACCAGCCGCACAGATGAACTCAGCCTCAAGGCCAGAATGCTTGCCCGGGCGGCAGACTGGAATGGCGTGGACGCTTGCGCAAAACAGATCCTGAAGTTGGACAAGGGGAGTGCGGAGGGCCATTTCCTGTCCGGGCTTGCCGCAAAGGCGCGATCAAGAGGCGAAGCGGCCGAAAAGTCGTTTCTGCGCGCAATCAGGCAGGATCCTCGCCGCTACGATGCGGCCGTCGAACTTGCGGAAATATACGTCAAGTCACAGCGCAATTCGGAGGCGCTTGCGCTGCTCGACAGGTTCGTACCTTTGCTCGGCAAGAGCCCGCTGTATCTCGATATGGCCGCGCAGGCGTTTTCCCGGCTGGATCTTCACGAAAAAGCGTGGCCGCTGTACGAGGCTGCCAGCTCTCTGCAGCCGGAGATCGAGCGGTTTCAGTCGGGGCTTGCGGAAACAGCTGTGTTTCTCGGAAAAACGGAGGTGGCACGGCGGATATACCGGGAGCTGCTGCAGAAGTATCCGAAGCACCAGCGCTACCACTACCAACTGAGCAAATTGGCGAAGGCGCGTGACTCAGGCCATATAGAACAGATGGAGGCGGTACTGAAATCGACGCCGCAGCCACCGCCGAGGAACATCTTCCTGTACTACGCGCTCGGCAAGGAACTCGAAGACCTCGAGCGCTGGGACGAGGCTTTCCGCTACTTCGAGCTCGCCGGTAACGCGGCGAAAAGCGTGTCGCCCTACGACGTCAGTACCGATCTGACACTCGTGGACACCGTCATTAGTGCCTGCGATGCGCAGTGGATGCGCACCGCACCTGGCGGGCGTGCTGCTGGCGATTCCCAAAAGGTTCCCATCTTCATCGTCGGTTTGCCCCGGAGCGGAACGACCCTGACGGAGCGCATCGTCTCCAGCCACTCCCGCGTACGGAGTATTTCCGAAACGTTCTTCATGCAGATGGCGGTCAGGCTTGAAAGTGGCGTGCAAACGAGCGACAGCATGAACGCCGATGTCATCAGGGCTGCCGCAGCCTGCAAGCCGGAGAGCATCGCCGGCCGTTACTTTGACGCCATACGATACAAGCTCGGTGACGAGCCGATGTTCGTCGAGAAATTGCCGGAGAATTACCTCTACTTGGGTTTCATCGCGAAAGGAATGCCGGATGCCCGCATGGTGCACCTGCGGAGAAATCCGATGGATTCCTGTTTCGCGATGTTCAAGCAGTCGTACTTCCGGTACGCCTATACGCTCGACGACGTCGGCCGTTACTACGTTGCTTACAGCAGGCTTATGGAGCACTGGCGCACATTGCTCGGCGACCGGCTGATCGAGGTGACTTACGAGGACCTGGTTTCAAACCAGGAGCACGAGACGCGGGTCCTGCTCGAACGGCTGGGGCTCGAGTTCGAGCCAGCCTGCCTCGAGTTCGAGAAGAATACGGCAGCGTCAAACACCGCGAGCGCCGTTCAGGTGCGAGAGAGTATGCATACGCGCTCGGTCAACCGCTGGCGCCGTTTCGAGAAGCACTTGCAGCCGCTGAAATCCTACCTCGAGGAGCAGGGCATTCCTCTTTGATCGATCTCAGGCATCGTCGTCGGCGTCGGGAACGATCGATGCCGTCTCCGGCATGACGATGCGGACCTCGGCGCCATCGCTCAGCGTTTCTGCGCCGCGGACGGCGATGCGATCACCTTCGCTCAGGTCGCCCGCGACCGCTATCAGCTCACCGTGGCTGTCTCCCGTATCGACAACGATGCGCTCCGCCCTGTTCTCATTATTGATCCGGTAGACGAATTGCCCGCCCTGGCGTAGTACCAGCGCATCGCGCGGTACGGTCAACGACAGTTCGCTGGAACGTATGGGTACGGCCACGCTGACCAGCTGTCCGACCGTCCATTGTCCCGTTGCCTGTTCCGGCAAATCGATGATTGCCTCGAACGTCTGTGACCGAATGTCACCGGTCGGCACCAGTGCGCGAATTCGCCCATCGTGACTGGCGTCCGTTGTATTCACCTCTATCAGGTCACCGACAGTTGTGCGCGAAAGGTGCTTCAGCGGCACGAAGGCACGGACCTCGAGGTTCAGCAAATCTGTCAGGCGTGCGAGCGGCTCACCGCGCGCCACTTCCTCGCCCTCGCGTCGAATTCTCTCGACCACGACACCGGAAAAGTTTGCACGGGTCTCCGAGCGTTGTATCTGTTCATCGATCTGCCGGATGCGCACGCGCGTGATGTTGGCATCGCTTTGCGCCAGGTCGCGATTCGCCTCGGTCTGCTCGAGTTCGAACTCCGAAACGAGGCTCGACCCCGCCAGTTCCCGCTGCCGGCGCAGCTGGCTTTCCAGCTGGCGCAGGCTGATCTCGGCGCGTTCGAGCAAGGCCTCCTGTTCCGCACGCTGCAGCAGCAAGGCCGCCTGGTCGATGCTCGCAACGACCTCGCCCTTCTCTATCAGCGTTCCGGGCTCGGCGACCATGCTCAAGCGCCCGGCGACGCCGGCAGTGATCTGCAATTCGTTGCGGCTGTATATGGTGCCCGGCACCGAAACGGTAGGGGTCACCTCGGCGAACGCAACCTGCGCAACCTGTACGATTTTGGCAGGCTGTTGCTGTGCGGCAACCAGGCAGGGCACGAACGCCGTCGATACCAAGAGTATGGCTAAACGGCTACTGACATGAATCCTAGGCATCGACGGGTACTCCCTGGTTATCGACAAGTCGTCCAGGCTGGCGTTTCACGGTCCAGGAAACTGAAAACGGGGGCAGTCTCAGGAAGGCGGGTATCAGTATCAGGGTGAAAAGTCCGGACATCGTCATGCCGCCGATGATGACGGTCGCAAGGCCTCGATAGATCTGTGATCCGACGCCGGGCACGAGCATCAGCGGCAGCATGCCGAAGATACTGGTCAGCGTGCTCATATAGATCGGTCGGGCTCGCAGGCGGATCGCCTCGGCAACAGCAAGGCTTTGTTCCAGCCCGGACTTTTGCCCCTCGCGCATCTGCATCACCAGCAGGATCGCATTGTTGACCACGAGTCCCAGCAGGATGATGAAGCCGATCATGGTCAGCAGGTCCATCGACTGTGGCGTGAACAGGTTCATTATGCGCAGCGCCATGACGCCGCCAGCGACTGCCAGCGGCATGACCATCAAGACCAGCAGGCTGTCTCTGATCGATCGGAACATCGCCGCCAGAATGAAGAACAGGATGACTGTAGCAAGGACCAGGTTGGTTCCTGTCTGCGCAAAGGCTTCGTCGAGACGGTCGGCAGTACCACGGTATTGCACGGACACGCCGGCCGGCAGAATCTCCTTCAGCCTCGGGCCAACGGTATCCCTGAGTATGTCGAGCGCCTCCTGGACCGTCATCTCTTCCGGAGGTGTGACGCTCAGGGTCAGCGTGCGTTGGCCATCGACACGCAATAGTTGTGAAGGTCCCACCGTGCGGCGAATCTCCGTAAGCTCACCGAGTGTCTGGATGCCTGCGAGTGGTGTTGCAATGGGTATTTCCGAGAGTTCTTCCGGCGACCGCCACGTGGGCCCGCGCAGAATAATGTCCATGCGGTCGTTGCCGTCGAAATACTCACCAACGAATGTGCCGCTGGTGGTCGCGCGAATGATGTTTGCAACGGCTGCCCGGTCGAGTCCGGCTGCGGTAATGCGCCGGTCGATCGGAACCAGCTGGAGCTCGGGTTCCGCAACCTCCAGCCCGGGAATCGGCCGAACCTGTGCTCCGGGAATTGCTTCGCTGATGATCGGCATGCCGGCTATGGCAGCCTCAGAGAGCCGTTCGATGTCCGGGCCCTGCAAGTCGACGTTGATGCTGCGGCCCCCGTCGAAACCGAAATTGAGCAACGAAGATCGTTGTACGAAGGCCTGGGTATCGGGCAGGTCGATCAACACCTCGTCCCGCACGATGCCTATCATCTCTTCGATACGCGCGGGGTCCTGCGGATAGATAAAGAGCGCATTGAAGGTGCCGAAAGCGGACAGGTTGTATCCCCTGATGTACGGCTGCTTCTCATGGTCCATGTACGGCTTCAGGCGCTTCACGATCTCGCCAGCAATCTCGGTCTTCAGCATCTCGACGGTGCCGCCGGGCGGCATGTTGAAGAACGCGTTCAAGGAATCTGCCGGAGCCTGGGGAAGCAGGTTCGCCTTGGGCATCAGCAGAAAGATGGCGAGCAATGAGCCGCCGAGTATGGCCACGATCCAGCTACGGCAGAGCAGGGGCGACCGCGTCAGGCGCATGGCCGTATTCGTCGTCCACTGCCACCAGTGCTTGCAGGGATCGTCATCCTGGTCCCTGAGCAGGTAAGCCGCTGCGACCGGCAGCGCAGTCACGGCAACGACGAATGAAGCCATCACGGAAACCGCGAGGGTCAGCGCGAGGTCCTGGAACAGCTGTCCCTCCATGCCCTCCATGAAGAGTACGGGCAGGAAAATGGCAACGCTGGTAACGGTGGAGGCAAAGAGCGCCCCGGTAATCTGACGGGTACCCTTGCTTGCCGCCTCCTGTATCGGCATGCCGTCCTGGCGGCAGCGCACGATGTTTTCCAAGGTAATGATGGCGGCGTCCATGACCAGGCCGACGGCAAAAGCGAGACCGGCCAGCGAAATGACATTCAGTGACTTGCCGAAAACGGACAAGGAGATGAATGCGACCAGCAGCGACAGCGGCACCGTGGCGGCGACCAGCAGCGTGGCTCGGCGGTTGCGCATCAGGAAGTAGAGCGACCCGATCGCGAGGAACAGTCCGAGTCCGAGATTGCTTTGAACCAGCGCTATGGCACGGCGGATGTGGATCGAGGCATCGAAGCTCAGGTCGATCTCGAGGCCGGCGTCGGCCAGTGGTCCGGCATTCAGCTCGACGATCGCTTCGTTTACCCCGTCGAGTATCGACACCGTGTTGGCGTCGTACTCCCGCTGCACCGTGATGTAATAGGCGGGGAAACCGTTACGTAACGTGAACCCGTCCTGCTTGCGCGGGACGATGTCGACATCAGCTACCTCGCTAAGGCTGATCGGCCGTTCACCGCTCCAGCCCACGATGAGTTGACTGAGCTCGTCCGGCTCGAACTGGCCGACGAAGCGCACCGTATACTGGCGGCGTCCCACATCGGCAAAGCCGCCCGACGTATCGGTCGCACGTGAGATCGTCGCGATGATGTCACTGACCTGGATGCCGAGAGCGGCCGCGCGGTACGAATCGAACACGATATGTACTTCGCGCGGTTGCTCGCCCTGCAGTTCGACGCGTGATACCCCGGGAATCCGCGCGAGGCGAGGCTCGACGAACTCCTCGATGAGCTTCTGGTAGTTGGCGAGTTCCCTGTCGGGATTGTCCGGAAGTACCCGAACCAGCAAGGAAGCCGCACCCGGTGTCTGCCCGCCGCCGCCGGCGAACACCTGCGGCTCGATGGCATCTGCCGGCCGCGGCGGCGCCTGGTTCAGGTTGTTGATGACATCGAGCTTTGCGGTCTGGATATCGGTGCCGACGGCAAACGTGAGATTGATGAATCCGGCGCCGCGGGTAACGAAGGAATTGATATCGGTCAGGCCGGGCGTGTTCTTCAGCACGTTCTCCTGCGGCTCGACGATACTGGCCTCCATTTCCTCGGGGGCCGCCGCGCGCCAGAAATTGGCGATGCTGATCTGCGGCTCCTCTATATTGGGTAGCAGCTGGATAGGCAGGCGGCTGATCGACAGCGCGCCAAAAAGAGTAATAAGGGCGACCACGACAGCGACCGACGGCCAGTGCCGTGTGCTGAGATCCGTGAGATTCATGTTCTTGTCCGGCTCCCCCAGAGTGCACCTTCAGACTAATGAGATGCGCGCGAGTTCATGCAGGGTTGCAACGAACAATCCGTTTGGAATAAGTCCAGCTGCGGGGGGCGGGTGGATTATGTCGTCGGCGGCGCTGTGCAATGCTGCCGCGCCCATGCATAATGCCGGACATTGACCTCATAAAGAGTTATAAAACAATGGCTTACGGATGGCACGACCTGCTCGGCAACATCGGCGTCGTGATGGTGCTGGCGCTGTATTTCCTGTTGCAGTCAGAACGCATACAAGCGACGTCGCGGGTATTCTCAGCCGCCAATGCGCTCGGTGCCCTGCTCATAATCGTGTCGCTCATCCAGCAGTTCAACCTGTCGGCGTTCATTGTCGAGCTGGCGTGGCTGCTGATCAGCCTTTACGGGCTGGCCAGGAATATGCGCAGGACGCAATAGCCTCCAGGTTCATCAGCACGAGGAGCTTGTGACAAAGGGTGACTAACCGCGCCGGCGCCCCGACGGTGTGGCCTTCTCACTCAGAAATCTTGATTCGCTCGAAGGCCACACCATCGTGTCGCCGTCCCGCGCTGCCGTTGCGCCGATCTGTTGCGACGAAGACAGGTAGCGTCGCCGGCAGGCTTGCCCTATGAAGGAAATAAAGCGGACCGCAGGGAGCCATTCCTTCATAGGGCAAGCCTGCTGGCGACGCTCAAGCGTTTGCCTCAGAAACCGCGCGAGTTTCGGATGTCCGCGTCGCCTGCATCGCCGACCGGTGTCTCAACGCACGCTGCGCGGGATCTCCTGGTCGAGCATCAGAGCACGCACGTACTTGACCGATGGTGAGCCGTACGACAGAGCCTGGTCATGGTAGCGCCGCAAGGTGAATTCATCGCCCCAGGCAGCTTCGACCGCACGCCGCATGTCAATGTGTTCCTGGTATCCGACGAAATAGGTGGACAGCTGGGTCGACGAAAGTTGCGCCCTGACCCACTTGCCCGCAGCTTCGCGTTCTTCCTGGAACCCGCCTTCGATCATCAGGTTCATCGCCGCCTCGCGCGTCATGCCGTCGACGTGTATGGCCTGGTCGATAATCGCATTGGTAATGGAACGCAGGTACCACTTGAGGTTGATCAGGCGCATCAGCGGATTCCCGTCCAGGTATCCCTCATCGATCATTACCCGTTCCGCATAAACCGCCCAGCCTTCGACGAACGGGCCGGACCATAGTACCGACCGCAGGACCGACGGGTAGCGGTTGCTGAGCGCGAGCTGCAGGTAGTGGCCCGGCATCGCTTCATGGATGGTCAGGTCCTGGATCGACAGCAGATTGTATTCCCGCAGAAAGGATCTCACCTGCTCGTCGTTCCAGTCTTCGGGCAACGGAGCCACGGCATAGAAAGTCTTCTGGCCCCGATCCAGCGGCCCTGGCGGGTCTAGATAGGCAACGGCTACGCCTCGCTGGAACTCCGGCATGATGATGATATCGATTGGGTCATCGGGCACCGTGACGATATTCCGTTCCTTCACGAAATCGGTTGCCTGCGCGAGATACTCCTTCGCAACATCGACGATTCCGTCGCGCTCCGGAAGCTGTTGATAGGCTTGCTCGAGCGCCGCACGGATGATGACTTGCTTGTACGATTCGTCAGGTTCATCCGGAAATCGCGTGTATGGATGCTGCTTCGCGTAAATCTCCTTTGCGATCGCATACATCTCGTTTCTTACGGCGTCATATTCGTTCTCGGCGCGGAGCCGGATGTCACGGCGGCTGAGCGGGGAATTCAGCGTGAATTTGAGTTTCTGGTCGAATTTGCTCGCGCCGATGCGGAATTCGCCAGTGGCCCGCGGAAGCAACTCCTCCTCCAGCCAGACCTGGTGCTCGGCAACAGCCGCTCGCGCTGTCTCGACGGCGGCCTCGAGCCTGGTGCGTGCGGCGGGAGACAATGTGCCCAGGTTCGGCACGACCATGGTGTCGATAATCGAGTTCAGCCCCGGGTTTTGTTGTATGGCCGTCTCGGCGTGAATCTTCGGCACGCGCTCCGGATCGATGGCACCCCGGGCTTGCCTGAAGAATCGGGGTAACTGCTCGAGGCGTGCCGTGGCGTTCGCCAGCCGTGATGCAATGGGCGCAAAATCGCGCGCCATGAGCCCGTAGACCGAACTGCCGGCGAGGTTGACGTAGATCATCGGGTTCCATGCCCATTCCGCCAATGTCTCGATGCTCCACAGGCTCGATTCGACCTCGAGCAGGAGCAGGTCTGCGTCTACCTGGTTTGCGCGGGACAATTCCTGCCACTCGAGTTTGCGGAGGCGGCGTTGAAAGTCCTTGTATACGGCAATTCGATTCTCGCGGCCTACGCGATTTACCTGGTCCAGCCGATCGTCATGGCGGTGATCGCCGATCAGCGTGGCGTTGACCGGGGACAACCCCGGCAGTGCTTCCAGGTAATCCTCCGCGAGCTTGTCAAAAACGGCATTTGCAGAGGTTTGAGCCAGGCCCAACGGGCTGTTCAGCAACAGCAGCAGGGCCGGAACAATCGCGAATCTGCAGGCCGACCCCGCAGAGCCCTTGGTCTGCATGGAATACTCCTCGTTCCGGACATTGCAATTTTGCAAACCTTATCATGGAGGGGGCTACCCGACAGCTGTAATATGCGCCGCTCGTTCCCAGGGAAAGTCCGGTATGCGCGGCAGGTCATGGTGTTCCGAAGGGCAAGGCATCCGCTGTCTCCTGGCGCTGTCCTGCCTGTACGTCATGCCCGCGGGAGCAGATTCGATCCCGGCGACGGAAACAGTGGAACGTATGCCCGCCTATTTCCTGGAAGTGCCGGACGCGGTGACCAGTGTGCTGGTCGCCGATACGGCGGCCTCGACGCTGTACCGGTTCACCGTGTCGGGCAATCGCGTTGTCGCGCAGGAGCAGCGATACATGTCCATCGGGCAGAACGGAGTCGGCAAGCAGCGTGCCTGGGACCGCAAGACCCCGCTCGGCGTCTACTTCATCACGAAGAAGCTGGATACGAGCAAACTGGATGCGAAGTACGGCGTAGCTGCATTTCCGCTGGACTATCCGAATGCCTGGGACAACTATCGCGAACGCACGGGCCATGGCATCTGGTTGCACGGTGTCGACCGAAATCTGCCGCGCCGGCCGGCGAAGGACACGGACGGCTGCCTTGCATTACCCAATGACGAACTAATGTCACTTGCTACACACCTGCAGCCGATGGAAACCCCAATAATCGTGGCGCGGGAGCTCCATTGGCTGGGCGCCGACGAAGTCGAACGCAGCCGGCTCGAGTTCCGGATCGTGCTCGACATGTGGCGCCGGAGCCAGGAGGCGCAGGACCTGGTCTCGTACCTGTCACTCTACGACGAAGGGTTTCGTCATCACGGCATGGACAAGGCGGAATGGTCTGCGTTCCGGCTCGGTGCATTCGCCGCCCGGCCGCTGACTTCGGTCGAAATCAGTGATGTGCTGCTGCTTGCGGATCCGGAAGAGCCGGACCTTTACATGAGCCGCTTTACCCAAGTGCTGACCGGCACTGGCGTGCCTGTCACGACTACCAAACGCCTGTATTGGAAACGCCGACCAGACGCCCAATGGCAGATCGTTTCCGAGGACAACGGCTGACGTTTGGCGGCCTTCAGCGCAGAGTTTCGCGCTCGACCAGTTCGTTGATCACCTCGAGCAATTTCGGATAGCCGCCGGCCTCCGCTGCGCCGGTGCGGTATTTTCCATTGACCACGATGGCCGGAACACCGGTAATCGCATAGCGTCGGGCAAGGTCCTGGGCAACCCTGAGTTTCTGCGCTACCTCGAAGGACTTCCAGGTATTGGTGAAATCATCCGCACTGACGCCCTGCCGCGTGAATACGCTTTGAATCGCCGCCTCGGTTGTCATCCGGTTGCCGCGCTTGTGATACTCATCGAAGACGCTGGCCCGGAATTCTTCGGGATTGGCAATCTTGCCATTTTTGACCAGCACTTCTTCGGTGTAATAAAGTTGTGCGTGCAGCATCACGAGGGGATTCCAGGTCGCGGGAATTCGCACGAAGCGCACGCTGGATGGCTTGGTTTCCGACCATCGATTTATATGCGGTTCGAAGTCGTAGCAATGGCCACAGCCGTACCAGAAGAACTCCGCCACCTCGACCTTGTCCGCACCGCCAACCGTAGGTTGTGTGGGCACCATGCGGAAATAGTGCTGGTTCTCGGTAAATTTCCACTCCCTGCTTGCAGTTTCGGTAGTCGCCTGGGCAAGCAGCAACGGCTCGTCCGAGTCCTCCTCCTCAGCCTCGGCCGAGGACTCTTCAACGAGCTCCGCGGGCTCTTCCGCCGTTTCCTCCGGTCGTGCGTTCTCGGCTTCTTCGACTGCCGGCTGTTCCTCGACGGCAGGAGACTCGTCTGCAGCCGGTGCCGGTTCGTCACCGGAACACGCGGCGAGTGCCAAGCACAAGGCAAGAGCGACACTGGTGATGTATTTCATGCTTTCCATTCCAGATTGGTATACGGGATCAGACAGGTAGTCCGGGAATTGGTTTAACCAAAGAGGCCGCGCCAGTCTCTTTGCGATTACTTCAATCCTTGTATATACGAAGCAAGGTCGACGATATCTTTGTCACTCAGGCGCTGTGCAATATCACGCATGACTTTCGTCGGGCCGTCCGATTTGCGCGCTCCGCTCGCATAGTCGCGCAGTTGCTTTTCCGTGTAGGCGGCGTACTGACCGCGGAGCGAGGGATAGGATGCCGCCGGATTGCCGCGGCCCGTCGGGCCGTGGCAGGCCAGGCAGGCGGGCACTCCGGCCTCATCGTCCCCGCCCCGGTAAAGCTCTTCGCCATTCGTCACGGTTGTGACATTGGCTACCGGTTTTGCCGCGGCAGTCTGCGACTCGAAGTAGACCGCCAGGTCGCGCATGTCCTGTTCATTCAGTGCAAGGGTTTGCGCAGACATCAGGATGTCCGAACGGGTCCCGGACTTGAATGCCTGCAATTGATCATACAGGTACGTCGAGTGCTGGCCGGCGACACTGGGCCACATCGGATTCACACTGTTGCCGTCCGCACCATGGCAGGCACCACAGGTCAGCGCCTTGGGTTTCCCGGCCTCCGCCGAGCCCCCTACCAGGCTCTCGGATCGGGCGGTCCCGACGGCCAGACACAACAGCAATCCAAATGCGCCGAGCATGTATTTCATGTTCATAAACCGTCGCAGGTGACCCGATGGCCATGCCATCGTCGTTACAAATTCGAGTGATTTTTCTGCCGGATCGGCCCGTGGCAACCAGTCCCGGGCCCGGCCTGACGGCCACGTCGCCGGCGGCAGGATCCGGAGGGCGGCCTTGCTGCAGCGCGCCAGAGCCGTCACTATAGGCGACCCGTTCACCCCCGCAGCAGCCCCAAATTATACACAAATCGGGGCCTTATCCCATGTCGCAATACCCGGACGCACAATTCATTCTGAGCGCAAATTCGCCCGCTCAGTTCGTACCGGACGATGGCCGCGAGGTCGCGGTCGCGGGGCGTTCGAATGCCGGCAAGTCGAGCGCCATCAATGTCATCGTGAATCGGCGGCAATTCGCCCGGACGAGCAGAACGCCGGGACGCACGCAACTCATCAACTTTTTCCAGCTACGAGAGGGGCAGCGCCTGGTTGATCTTCCGGGTTACGGGTTTGCCCGGGTTCCGGAAAGCACGCGGAGGCACTGGGGAGAGTTGCTGCAGAACTACTTCGAAACGCGCCAAAGCCTGTGCGGACTGCTGCTGGTTGCCGACGTGCGCCGCGGTTTGACCGACTTCGACCGCCGCATGCTCGGTTTCGCGGGGCAGGTGCGTGTCCCCGTGCACCTGCTGCTGACCAAGGCAGACAAACTGAAGCGTGGCCAGGCAGCGAGCACATTGCTGCAAGTGCGCAAGGAGCTAGGTCAGTCAGCAAGCGCCCAGCTTTTTTCAGCGCTCGATCACCAGGGCGAGGAGCAGGCGCGCTCCGTGCTGCAGGGCTTCCTTGCCTAGCAGGCTGTTGATCAACAGCCTGCTAAGGCAAGACACGGATGTCTTGCTCGCGACGCCTGCCCGGCGCGCCAAAGAAAAAGCCCCGGACCTTGGGGGTCCGGGGCCAGAAACGCAACCGGCTTGGGGTTGCCGTGTTGCTCGCCCGAATAGGGAGGTAAACGGGCAAGTGACTAATGCACTCGAGAATTTTGAACAGAACGAGCGTTCTTAGTTCCGGGAATTTTCAATTCATTGAATTATAAAGAAGTTCTAATGTGCCTCGTCCCAATTGAGGCCCGAGCCGGTGTCGACCTGAAGTGGCACGCGCAAGCTCGCGGCGCTGCTCATGAGATCGACGACGGCGTCCCTGACTGACGCGGCAGCCCCCGCTTCGACCTCGAACACCAGCTCGTCGTGCACCTGCATGATCATGCGTGCAGGCGCCCTGTCCGTCTCCAGCCACTCGTGCACCGAGATCATTGCTTTCTTGATGATGTCCGCAGCGGTACCCTGCATCGGTGCATTTATGGCGCTGCGCTCGGCATACTGCCGCCTTTGCACATTGCGGTCGTTGATTTCCGGCAGGTAGAGTCGCCGGCCGAAGACGGTTTCAACGTATCCCTGTTCACGCGCGTTATTGCGTATGCCATCCATGAATTTCCGGACCCCTGGATAGCGTTCGAAGTACAGATCGACATACTCCTGTGCTTCACCGCGGCTGATCCCGAGCTGTTTGGCCAGACCGAAAGCCGACATGCCGTACATCAGCCCGAAGTTGATGGCTTTTGCAGAACGCCGCTGGTCTGCGGTTACGTCTTCCAGTGCCTGGCCGAAGACCTCCGCGGCCGTCGCGCGGTGGACATCCTGTTCATCGGCGAAAGCCTTCAGCAGCCCCGCGTCCTCCGACAGGTGCGCCATGATCCTGAGTTCGATCTGCGAATAGTCCGCGGCGAGCAATACGTGACCGGGCGGCGCAACGAACGCCTGCCGGATACGCCGGCCTTCGGGGGTCCGGATCGGGATGTTCTGCAGGTTCGGGTCCGTCGACGAGAGCCGCCCCGTTGCGGCAACCGCCTGATGGTAAGACGTGTGCACGCGGCCGGTACGTGGGTCGATCTGCAGCGGCAGTTTGTCGGTATACGTGCTCTTCAGTTTTGCAACTCCACGATAGTCCAGGATGACTGCCGGAAGTTCGTACTCGTCAGCGAGTTCCTGAAGCACGTCTTCGGCAGTCGAGGGTTGCCCGGTCGGGGTCTTGCGCACGATCGGCAAGCCCAGCTTGTCGAACAGGATCTCCT
>DATICC010000046.1:0-2412 GCA_035457045.1 Woeseiaceae bacterium
CCAGGCTTGTCAACAACCCGTTGCCGCCCACGGTTGTCATCACCGAGTTCAGCCTGTTCAACAAGCCAGTGCCGTTTCGCCGCGGTGATGCGACATCCTTGTTGAAAAAACCGATGTCGGAAACCACATCGCTGGAACTCGATTACGACCAGAACTTCATCGGCTTCGAGTTTGCTGGCCTGCATTTCGTGAGCCCGGCACGCAATCGCTATGCGTACAAGCTCGAGGGGCTGGATCCTGACTGGACCGAGACGGACGCAAGCCGTCGCTTTGCTTCGTACGCCAACCTCGCGCCCGGTGATTATGTGTTTCGCGTTCGTGCTGCTAACAGCGACGGCGTGTGGTCGGTTGCGGATGCTGTCATTGACATACACATCGCCCCCCCCTGGTGGCTCACCTGGTGGGCGAAGTCACTTATGGTCCTGCTGGCTGCAATGCTGTTGTTGCTCTTCATCCAGTGGCGGCTGAGCCTGTTGCGCGTGCAGACCCGGCAACTTGCCGCCGAAGTGGAAAAGCGCACCGCCGAGGTGGTCGCGCAAAAGGACACGATCGAGCGCCAGGCCGCACGTCTCGAAGATGCACTGGAGAGCAAGAGCCGTTTTTTTGCGCGACTGTCGCACGAGTTCCGCACGCCCATCACCCTGATACTTGGCCCGATCGACGAGAGCCTGCGTGCTGGCTTGCCGGAAAAGAACCGGAATTTGCTGGCTTTGGCGCGTCGCAACGGCGAGCGGCTTCTGCAACTCGTCGATCAATTGCTGACGCTGGCAAGACATGATGGCCAGCAACACGTCGAGCGTTTGCCGACGGCCGTCGCGCCGGTCGTGCGCCTGGTCGTGGCGGAGTTCGACTCGGCGGCATCGCAGAAAGGAATTGCACTGGCGCTGGATGCCGTCGAAGACGTGTGGGTGTCGAGCAATGCGGATGCATTGCAGACCATCCTGATCAACCTGCTGTCGAACGCCATCAAGTACACCGATCCGGGTGGACGGGTCGCGGTCACCCTGCGACGCGAGGGCAGCTCCGCGGTGCTAAAGGTCGCGGATACCGGCGTCGGCATTGCCGAGCAGGACCTGGATACGGTTTTCAATCTTTTTGAGCGCGGCGCAGCGACCGGCCCTGGCACCGGGATCGGGTTGACCCTGGTGAAGGAACTGGTCGATGCCCATGGCGGGACGATTGCCATCGACAGTGTGCCGGCCGCCGGTACCACGGTCACCGTGACTTTGACTGCCGTCGCGGCGGTTCCCGATGTCCCGGCAGTAGCGCTGGTTCCTATGGACATCGATATCGACGTTTTCACGCGGGAGGCGCCTGATCCGGCAAGCAGCGCATCGGCGCACGCCGACGGCGAGGTTCCCGAGGTCCTGGTCATCGACGATAACGATGACATGCGGCGATTCGTCGTCGATCTGCTGTCCCCGGAGTACCGTTGTATCGAGGCACGGGACGGCACGGCCGGGCTGGCGGCTGCGGTCGAAGGCATTCCGGATGCCGTGATCTGCGATGTCATGATGCCGGGGCTCGACGGCTTCGAAGTGCTGGAGCGCTTGCGTAGCGACGAACACAGCTCGCACATACCGATCATCCTGCTGACGGCGCGCGGCGATGAGGCCAGCCGCCTGAAAGGGCTCAAGGAACGTGCCGACGACTACATAGCCAAGCCGTTCAATGCGGACGAACTTCGTTACCGGTTGCGCAACCTGATCGAGCTCAATCAGCTGCGTGCTGAACGCGCGCGACAGCAACTGCTGGCCGGTGACGCACCTGCGGAACAAGCGGGGGAAATGCCAGGGCTCAGCAAACGCGACCAGGCCTTTCTCGATCGCCTCGGCCGCGTGCTCGAGCAACATTTTGCTGATGCGGAGTTTCATCCGAACGATCTGGCCGACGCCATGCACATGAGCCATCGGCAACTTCAGCGCAAACTCAAAGCGCTGTTCGATATTGCACCGGCGACCTATCTCCGTGATTTCCGGTTGCAAAGAGCCAAGCAACAGCTCGAAATGGGTCATTCGGTGACCGATGCGGCCCTGGCAAGCGGCTTTTCCTCCCCCGGCTACTTTGCGCGCTGCTTCTCGGCACGTTACGGCACGCGGCCGAGCGACATCACCGCACGCTAGTTGTCATTTGCCCGGCCTCCGCTTGGGGTATTCCTGCATTTCGTCGCATTCCTGCAAGTTCTGGTCGCGTCTGTGACAGCGCCGGGCACCCGCTGTGCCGAGGATTGGTGCAGGTGAGTGGCAAAACACGGGTGGAAGGAGATCAACCATGAGTAAGGCGAATGCAGGGTCGGCCGTACACCAGCTGCGGGCAGTGCAGCGCGGGTTGGTCGCGATGCTGGCATTTTTTATTGTATTGCTCTTGTCGGCCTGCAGCAGCGGTGGTGACGGTGCAGCACCGCCGCCTCCG
>DATICC010000047.1:0-8658 GCA_035457045.1 Woeseiaceae bacterium
GCCTTGTTCTTGTCAAAGTCGAGGCAGGCCTGTTCGAAATCCAGGCCGAGCCGATCCAGCAGTGTCCGCGTTTGCGACTCCTGGTCGGCGACCAGGTCTTCGTACCGGACTTCGACAATCCGGTCGCCGATCGTCTGCAGCCAATGCGCCCGCAATCTTTCGTGTGCCACATAGTAGCGGCCCAGGTTTTCCAGTGAGTAGGAGAATTTGTATGCCCAGGTAAAGACCTGCTTGTACATGGAGAAGCAACTGTCCATCGGGTTTCTGCGCAGGTGCACGATGCGTGCGTGCGGGTAGGCCTTGGCAATGAATCCGAGAAACAGGAAGTTGTAGGGCAGTTTGTCGATGAACATCGGCTTCTCGCCCAGCCGGTAATCCACGGCCTGCAAGTAGTCCCGGCCGATCTGCAGGATGTCCTTTGTTGCGGCGCCCTCGATCATCGCCGCGTTCATGCTCTCGATGCTCGACACGCCGCTGATCTGCCGCAACACCATCTGCATGAATTGTGTTTCACCGAGGCTCTGGACCCTGGAGTGACTCGATAGTATGCGATCGGTCAGCGTTGTTCCGGTCCGCGGCAAGCCGACGATGAAAATCGGCGTTTTGTCCGGATAAAGCTCCGGAGTTTTGATTCTTCCCTCGCGGAGCCATTGCTGATTGCAGCAGTCGATGATCGTGTCGATCAGTTTAAGGTCTTCGCTGATATCGTATTTCGCGACGCTCATGACGGCATCACCGGCCTTGCGATAATACTCGAAGGCCTCCGACCACCGGCCCAGGTCTTCGAGCTCCTTGCCTATTGCGTAGTAAATGAAAACATTCTTGTCAGGCGAAAGACCGGTCGCCTTCAGTACCGCTTTCATCTGGCTGATGTGCCGGTCATCGCCAGCGTTCTCGAGTCTTGCAAGTCGGTAATGATTGCGTTGATGATTCGGAAACCGCGCAAGCAGCTTGAGATAGGCTTCCCTGGCTTCCTCGATCTTGCCGAGAAAGACCGCACAGGACGCCATGTTGGCTATGAACAGATCGACGCCGGGCTGCAGCTTGTTGGCAAGCTGATAGAGCGGCCAGGCCTTTTCCGAAAGCCCGATCTCGGTATACACGGTACCCGCCATGTCCAGGTATCTCGGGCTGTTGCCGAGCAGGGGTTCGTATCGGGCGATAAGCTCTGCCGCCTGCGCATTGCGCCGGCCAACGGAGTGCTGCCCGGCAAGCTCGATAGCAGCGTCATACCGCTGCGGATCGAGGGCCAGCGCTTTCTCGAAGGCTTTTGTAGCATTGATGGGCCGGGTGGCGGCCTTTTCGACCAGCCCGCTAAGGAAATGCCCTTCCGCATTTTCCGCGTCCAGCCGAAGAATCTCGGCGGCGCAGGCCTCGACTGTTGCCCAGTCCCATTTGGCCCACGCGCTTCGGCCGAGTCTGCTGAGCCTTTCCGTCTGGTCTTTCATCTGTCTGCGTCGAAACACGAAATCACGCCAGGTCCGCGTGGCCTTGACGGTGGCCTGACCAGGACTGCGCGATACTGCCGGAGGGCGCGAGGATCAGGTCCGGTTGATATACTGACAGCCGCATTTCTCATCGTGGATCCGACATGTTCAGAGTATCGGCAAGCTTAACAGGCTGCATGGCTCATGCCTGAGGCCGCTGAGCATAGTTCCGGCGAGCTGCTTGCCTGGAGCCGGGAGCAACTGAATGCGGCCGTGGACCAATTGATGCGCGCCGGAGAATTCGACTGGGCACTTGTCGAAGCACGACCTGCATGGGCATATCCGGGAACCACTGTGATCGGCCAGGTACGGGAACAGGGGGAGCACCATCGTTTCTTGTGGGTCATCTGCGGTGACCCGCCTGTCGATTTCATCAGTTCCAAAGTGGCTGCGACGCCGCGAGAGGCCGCGCGACATTTTGCCATGAAATGGCAGCTCGAAGCAGCCCGCAATCGCGAGCCGCAGGTTCGAAACACGCTTGATCCCGAAGGAAGACGCGATTGGGACGCGCTCTGCGACGCGCTCGAGGCCAGGGCATCCTCACTTTTCAAGCTGATCGAGGTGGATGCATTGTGGAGCCCGACCGCGGATCGCTGAAGCAGATATCCAGTCGATCGGCGCAAACCTCATGACACCGATGGCGAGCAGATGAAGGGTTCGGACAGATCAACGGGGTTAGCTGCGAATGTCGAATATCCGTTCGACCGCCCTGTCATACTGCTGGCAGCGCCGCGTTCCGGCAGCACACTCTTGTTCGAAACACTGGCGAAGAGCCAGGATTTCTGGACGATCGGCGGTGAAAGCCACGCCATCTTCGAAAGTATCCGACAGTTCAGTCCCCAATCCGGAATATGCGACTCGAACGCCTTATACGCAGCGGACGCCACAGCTGAAGTCATTGCGCAAATTCGTGCTTCGTTCCTCGACCAGCTGCGCAACGCACAGGGCATACGCTATCGTGGTGCGCCCGACCATGCAGCGCCGCGTTTTCTCGAAAAGACTCCGAAAAATGCCGTGCGCGTATCGCTGCTCAACGAAATATTCCCGGACGCCCTATTCGTTTACCTGTACCGGAATCCGCGTGAGAACATCAGCAGCATGATCGATGCCTGGCATTCGGGACGATTTGTCACCTACAGGAGGCTTCCTGGAAGAAATGCACCCTGGTCACTCCTGTTGCCGCCGGGATGGCAACAGCATCACGCATCCTCCATTGCACAGATTGCGGCCTTCCAGTGGAGAGCCGCAAACACCGCGATTCTGCAGGAACTTGCCAAGGTGGGGGCCGATCGCTGGACCGCCGTCAGTTATGGTCAGCAGGTACATGCGCCGATCGAGACCGTGCGACGGCTGTGCCGGTTCTGCGACGTTTCGGCCGACGGCATCGTGGCGAGCCTGTCGGAACATGGACTGAAGCCCTCGCGGTACACCTTGACGAAACCGGAACCCGACAAGTGGCAGAAAAATGCGCAAGCCCTGCTCGACGTCCTGCCCGGCCTCGCCGAAACTGTGCGGTTCATCAGGGAGCTTGCGCCCGGCTTGCCGGAGGAGGAATTCGATTTGCGTATTGATCCGGAGCTGACTGCGCCCGGCCGGGACATGGCCGTGGAAGGTCACGGGGCCGAACTTGAAACCGTTCGTCGCAATGAGCGTTGTCATTGCGGGTCGGGAAAGCGTTTCAAACATTGCCACGGGGACCCGCGTCTTGCGGGCGCAGCAAGGTGAGACTCGCTACCGAATTCGTGCGGCTCGCGCGGAGATTCGATCACGAGCGGCTCCGGCAGGAGGTCCTCGCATTCGACCCGTCAGAGTGGTTGCCACACGTGCAGGGCTACGAAGGAAATACGGCGATACCACTGATCTCGGTGCGCGGCGAGATGAATGACGACTTCAACGGCCCGATGAAGGTTACGACAAAGCTGGAGAGATCGCCGTACATCCAGCAGGTGCTGGCTTCGTTCAATGAGGTTTTCGGGCGATCGCGACTGATGGGCCTCGCGGCACATTGCTCTGTGCCGCCACACCGCGACGTGAACTATCACTGGTACACCCGTGTACGGATTCACATACCGGTCATTACGAATCCGCAGGTAGAGTTCAACTGCGGGTCGCGTCATGTCCACATGGCGGCAGGCGAGGCCTGGATATTCGATTCGTGGAAGAAGCACAGTGTCGAAAACCGCTCGGGCCTGAACCGCGTGCACCTGGTTATCGATACTGCCGGGTCGGCGAATTTCTGGCGGCTGGTCGCCGCATCCGAATGGCGTTGCTCGGAACAGCAGCTGAAGCCCCCGAGCATCGATGACGTATTCGTTCCCTATGAAGAAGGCAAACAGGTTTCCATCCTTACCGAACAGTACAACGCGCCACTGGTGATGCACCCGGGAGAGGTCGATGCGCTCGTGAGTGACATCGTGATCGATATGCGGGCCCATCCTGCCAACAACGGTCCGGTTCCGTCCGGTTTCGAGAAGACCATGCTCGAGTTTCGGTCCGAGTGGCGCCGTCTCTGGCTACTGCACGGGCAGAGCGAGGCCGGTTGGCCGCACTTCGAGAAGCTCATCAAAGGCCTGCGTATCCCGCAGGTACACATACCGCTTGCCAGCAATGAGGGATCGGCGACGCATACCTTCGGAGCGCGCGTGCTCGCTGCAGCGCTCAATACCTCGCTCGCGCAGCAGTACCGAAGCTGAGCCCGGACGCCCAGCCAGGCGGGCCAGCAAACAATTCGGCGCACAAAAAAAGAGGCCACCTCGATTGAGGTGGCCTCGGGTCTTTCAAACGACCACTTGCGTGGCCTGGCAGGTTGCCTATTCGAAGGTCTGCGTCAAACGCAGGTAGTAACCGATACCGAACATGCGGTAGTTCGACGGTTCCGTCGTTGCGTTGAAGCCGATTTCGATATACGGCGGTTCTTCGTCGGTCAGGTTGGTCACACCGGCTGCGATCCGCGTCCCGGTCTGGGTGAACTCGTAGCTTGCGACCAGGTCGTGGTACAACTGCGAATCGACGACCTGGGTGTAGGTATACCCAGGCGGTACCGGCCTTTCCGCAATCAGACCGCAATTGCAGAAGGTATCGGCATCCAGACCACTGATGTACTCACCGAGGTAACCAATCGAGAAGTTCTCACGGAACCACTGCACGGAATAGTTGATCTTGTCCGTGGCATAGCCGCCGCCGTCCTGGGCAGTTACGTCCGTGTAGCGCCCGGCCAGGTCAACCGTATCGTCGATCGAAGACGGTTTCTTGGTGCGCTCCAGCAGGTGCGACCACAACAGCGCCGCCTGCCACTGGCCGATGGACGAATCCATGCTCCAGCGCAGCTCGGTATCGATGCCGTTTGCTCCCTGTTCGGCGACGTTCAGGTTGCCGTTCAGCACCTGGTTGATGCTGTAGTCAGCGTTACGCGTGATCAGCGCACAGGAAGCTGCAACCTGCCGTTCGTAGCAGTCTTCCAGAATGAACTGCACACCGAGCGAGCTGATGCCGTCCTCGATCTGGATATCCCAGTAGTCGACAGTGAGCGACAGGTCATTGTTACCGAACTCCGGAGTCCAGACGACGCCCGCCGTGAAGGTCTCGCCCGTTTCCGGAATCAGGTTCGGGTTACCGCCTTCGCGTGACCGCAGCTGGCTGTCGAGCTGCACACCTAATTGAGCGCATCCGGGCGGCAACGGGTCACCTCCAGTTGGAATACAGGGATCGACGTAAGTCGGGAAGTTGTCCGCGAGGCCGCCGTACAGGTCGATAATGGTCGGCGCTCGGAACACCGTGCCGTAGGTCGCGCGCAGTTTCAGGCTCTCGATCGCCTGAACTTCCACACCCAGCTGGTAGGTGGTCTCGCTGTCGAAAGCGTTGTACGAGTCATAGCGCACGCCGCCCTTCACGTTGATCGACTGGGAACCATTGTCGAACAAGGGCAGGAGCACCTCGCCGAACACGCCGTTGTTGTACAGTGAGCCATCGGTGCGCGCACCTATGTTGCCCGTCACAGCCCCGGTCTGCTTGCCGGAATCCGGCGAGTAGGTGTACTCCTGGGCATAGTAGTTGTACCCCGCGGCCCAGCCAAGTTCGCCTCCCGGGAGTTCGAACGCGGAACCGGCGAACGAGAAACCTGCCGTGGTCATTTTGCTGACAAAAGTGTCGGTCAGATCGGCCTTGATGTAGTCGATCATGTCCTGGGTCAGCGTGGTTGTCGTGGGCTGGCTGGTCACCGGGTCGACTTCGCCGCCACCGAACAGGTTCAGCGGGACGCAGCCCTGGATAAGCGTGCCGGGATCGTTGAGGTCGGCATAACACTCGGGCTGGCCGTCACCGTTCAGGTCCGCCGATGGCCCCAGTGCGTTCGACAGGCGTGCGCCGGAGAACTGGCCGAGGTCGACGTCGGTACGGCTGCGGTAGCCCGTGTTGTAGAACACGTCCCAGTCGATCTCGTTGAAGGTGCCGTCGAAGCCTATCAGCGTCTGGATCTGGGTGATGTCCTGCTCGAAACGCCGATCCGACTCGATCATACGGCGCCGCGCATCGATCACCGGCTCGTAGGCCAGAGTTGTGCCGTTCGCGGCATTGTAGGCATCGATAGCCTGTCGCAGGTAGTAGTTGTCCTCTGAGATACCCGAATACGCCGTCGTAACGCCCGTCACCGGGTTGGTAAAGAACCCGTCGTAGAACGGATCGCCCGGCGTGTAGGGCACCGGCGCCAGTTCCTGGGCCGACTCACGGAAATTGCCTCGCACCGACGCCCGGAAGCGTACGGTCTCGGTAACGTCGAAATGTGCGTCCCCGTACAAATTGAGGCGCTCATATGGCGTCTGGATGTAGTTGACCGGCGCGTAATTGTAGGTTCCCGGAAAACCAGCCGTGAGCGTTCCAGCCTGGTAAGGCGCAGTAGCCGGTGTCCCGATGTGGAACAGGCCGTGGCCGATGTAATCGCCGGGGAGCGGATTGCCATTGGCATCCCGGACCCGTGCCTGGAAAAACTGCAGGCGGCTTTGCGGAATGCGTGACGAGCCGAGCTCATAGCAGCCGCTGGTGGCGGGGTCGTTGGTCCCGTCGTACGGCGCAGTAAGGTTAGCCTCGCAGCCTTCCGGATAGATGTAATAGGAAGTCTGGAAGAAGTCCCAGGGGGCATCGCTCTGGTAGGCCTCTTCCTGGTTCACATACTCGGCGCCGAAAACGATATTGCCGCCCTCGAAGTTCTTCCCGGCGAGCAGGCCGATACTGTTCTGTGCGCCCGAGTCCATGTCGAAGAAATCGGCATTCTGTGCCGAAATTTCGACGCCCTCGAAATCCGTACGCGTGATGATGTTTACCACACCTGCCACGGCGTCCGCGCCATACACGGCCGATGCGCCGTCCTTCAGGATCTCCACGCGCTCGATCATGTTTTGCGGAATAGTCTGGTAGTCGCCCTGGTCCACGGTGCGGTGACCGTTCACCAAAGTCACTGTGCGGTCCACGCCCATGCCGCGCAGGTCGATCTGCACCGAGCCGTTGCCGCCGTTATTCGTGGTTGTACCGATCGGCGAACCGGACATTGACGGCATGCGCTGAATCAGGTTGCCGACATCGGTCAGGCCGGTCGCAACAATGTCTTCGCGACGAATGACAGTGACGGGACTCGCGCTGTCGAGGTCGGCACGTTTGATGCGCGATCCGGTGGTTACGATCTCTTCGATTGCCTCGTCCGCTGCGGGATCCTGTGCCAGGGCACCGGGCGCATAGGACGCAGCCAGCGTGCCCGCACTTACGCCTAGCGCAAGACGAACAGCCTTCTGCAGTCTGTTACTGGTAAACATGAGATTTCCCTTATGCAGTCTGGTAATTTCGTTGTTTCTGATGAACAACATGTGGCGCATTTATAACACTGGGGCCTATGCCAGTAAAGCCGCGATTTCAGCGACTATGGGGCAAAAAGTGGACACCACTGGACATGGTTTGTTGTTAGACAGCAACAACTTCCTGAATCGCTTGCACCGCAAGCCCCGGAACGGGTGCGCCCGCCGCCCACGCTACCGGCCCGGGGCCGTCGGCCCCGGCCGAAACAGCTGTTCTCAGCCAGTGGAGGGGTTATTCTGGGCGCGGGTTTTATAACAAGAAAGTCTAAGGCCGGAACATGCTGAGTGCCTGCGGCAGTATTCTTCGCGCTGCCCAACGTGACTCAAGCCTGTCTGGAGCTTTCTTTCACACAGCCACGGTTGGCGGCTCCGCGACTTGTGCCGGGTCTGCCGCAGGGGGTATTTTCGCCCGCTCATGACGTCCAAACTCGCACTGACCCGCCACATTGCCGAGCTCTACGCACGCGGCGAAAACGTGATGGCAAACCTGCGCAGTCTTGCAGGCGGTGCCGACGTGAGCGGCTTCAATACCGTCGAAGACATCATGATCAGCTACGACTTTCAGGCCGGCAGCTACATCCGGAGTTACGAGCAGAACCCGGGCTACCTGGACGGGTACACGGCCGAGCTGCGGAAGGTACTCGGCCGGCTCGGCCCGATGGATACCCTGCTGGAAGCGGGCTGCGGCGAGGCGACCACGCTTGGCGTATTGGCGGCAGGCATGCCGGCCCGGCCGGCACTTGGCGGTTTCGACATTTCCTGGTCCCGGGTGAAGCTTGGCCTTGGCTTTGCCGCGGCGCGCGGATTGTCTCCACAACTGTTTTGCGCGGACCTGTTCCGCATTCCCCTGGCCGATCGCAGCGTTGATGTGGTTTATACCTCGCACAGTATCGAGCCGAACGGAGGCCGCGAGCGCGACGCAATCAGCGAGCTCGCCCGGGTTGCCCGAAAATGGCTGGTCCTGCTCGAGCCCGCTTATGACCTCGCCAGCGCCGATGCCCGCCAGCGCATGGAAAGTCATGGCTACGTGCGAAATCTCGCCGCCACAATCCGTGATCTTGGCCTTGAGCTGGCGGAACACCGCCTGTTTCCCGTCTGTGCCAATCCGCTAAACCCTACCGGACTGTACCTGGTGAAAATCGGCTCGCCGGCGGGCCGCGCAAGTGCGTTCGCATTCCAGTGCCCCGTTTCCGGTACACCGCTGGAACCGGGGCCCGACGCGTATTTCTCGCCTGAAAGTTTGCTCGCGTACCCGGTCCTGCGCGGCGTCCCCTGCCTGCTCGAGAACAATGCGATACTCGCCACCCGGTTCAGCGACGGGCAAAGCTGAT
>DATICC010000048.1:0-5086 GCA_035457045.1 Woeseiaceae bacterium
AGGGTTATTCAGGCTAAACGCTGTCCATTGCGGTGGGCACCGGCCGCTCGATCGCGCGCGCCCGTCCGTGCCGCGACTTCCATTGTCATCTGCACAGGGATTGGGTAGGATGCGCCTCCCCGCCAGCTGGCAGGGAATAACCTCTTGCCTCACCGGGACACCGGGAGGCTGTAATCCGTAAGGGGACACAATGAGACATTACGAAATCGTGTTTCTGGTTCATCCGGACCAGAGCGAGCAGGTGCCTGCCATGGTGGAACGCTACCAGGCTATGGTCACCGGATCCGGCGGCAAAATTCACCGCAACGAAGACTGGGGCAGGCGGCAGCTTGCACACCCCATCCACAAGGTCCACAAGGCGCACTACGTTCTGATGAACGTCGAGTGCGGTCACGACGTCATCAACGAACTGACCAGCGCATTCCGCTTCAACGATGCGGTGTTGCGCCATCTCGTGATCAGCCGTGACGCAGCGGTCACCGAAGCGTCGCCCATGGCACTCGCCGTTGAAGAGGAAAAGGTCCGGGAACGCGAGTCACAGCGACGGCGCGATGCCAAGGCTGCGGCCGAATCCGCGATGCTGGCCGATTCGCGATCGGAAGTTGGCACATTCGATAGCGATGATGCCGACGAGGACCTCGACGAGGACAATGAACCTGTCGTCAGCACGGCGCGGATCGCCTGACGGAGCCTATTGAAATGAGTCGATATTCACGCAGACGCAAATATTGTCGCTTCAGTGCCGAAGGCATTGAGGAGATCGATTACAAGGATCTGGCACTGCTCAAGGCTTTTATTACCGAGACGGGCAAGATCGTACCCAGCCGCATTACCGGCACGAAGGCACATTACCAGCGACAGCTGTCGGCAGCGGTCAAGAGAGCCCGCTACCTGGCGCTGTTGCCGTACACCGACCGGCACTAGGCCGGCAGCAGGACGGCCGGGGGCGGGTATAGTGCATCCGGTTGCAAGGTGGCTGGTTGCGCGGCCACAGAACGCAATTCTGGGCCTCGCGGCAACACTGATGTTGCCGTTAGCCCAGGTGATCAGCGGTGTCGTGATGGTGCTGCTGGTATTGCAACAAGGCCTGAGGCTGGCGTTCCTGGAAGGTGCCACTGCGCTGGCGATCCTGGCGGTGGTATCGGTGGTGGTCGGCGCACCGCTCGCGCAACTGTTTTTGAATGCGCTTGTGACCTGGTTGCCGGTGATGTTGCTGGCGGCGGTGATGCTGAAGTCACGCTCGTTCACGCTCGCGTTGCAGGTCGCGGCGATCGCTGCAATCCTTGCAACGCTGGGGTTTTTCGTCGTTCTGGGTGACCCGACGGTTTTCTGGAGCGAGGTTCTGACCCGGCTGTCGGTAATTTTTGCCGAGATCGGATTACAGGACCAGGCGGACCGGCTGGCGACGCACACGGCGTTGCTGGCGCCGCAAATGACCATGGTGGTCGTCAGCTCGAGCTGGACGATCATCGTGCTGGTGCTGGCACTCGGCTATGGTTTGTATCGGGCATTGCCGGGCAAAAGCGCTTCGTTCGGCCGATTTTGTGACTTGAATTTCGGCCGTGTGCTGGCATTGACTATGGCCGTTACGTCAGTAGCGGCAGCCATTGCCGGTGCGGACTGGCTGCAGAACGTTGCATTCGTCGCGTTTGTGATTTTCTGGATCCAGGGATTGGCGATTGTGCACTGGCTACTGGCAGAGAAGTGCCTGCATACGGTTGTGGTAATCAGCGTTTACGCGCTGCTTTTCGTGCTGAGCGCACTCGTCGTTATCGCGCTGGCGGTAGTGGGATATGTGGACGCCTGGTTTGATTTTCGACGCCGCATGAGACGCGTGAACTGAAATGAAAGCTGCGGGCATGCGGATACAAGCAATTCTGGCAAAAAGGTTTTTATCATGAACGTGATTCTGCTGGACAAGGTTGAGAACCTCGGATCGATCGGCGACCTGGTGACGGTCAAGGCCGGTTACGGCCGCAACTTCCTGTTGCCGAGCGGCAAGGCAGCGCTGGCAACCAAAGCCAACCTCGCGGAGTTCGAAGTCCGCCGGGCCGAGCTCGAGAAGCATGCGGCGCAGGAACTGGCCGCGGCCCAGGACAGGGCGAACCTGGTCAGGGGCATGGAACTGGTGATACCGGCCAACGTGGGCACGGAAGGCAAGCTGTTCGGCTCGATCGGGCCTATCGATATCTCCGAGGCTTTCGGCAAGGTCGGCGTCGAGGTCGCGCGCAGCGAAATTCGCATGCCTCACGGCCCAATTCATGAAATCGGTGAGTTTGCTGTCGGCCTGCACCTGCATTCGGACGTGGATGTCGAAGTGACCGTGCGGGTCGTTGCCGAAGAATAGCCGGCCGCGGCTCCTGCTGTCACAAGCTGTGATACTTTAGGGGTCGACTGGCAATCGATCCTGGAACAGGCAGCACAATGGCAAGAGCACTGGAAGATGGGGTTGCGATGGAGCTGGTCGAGCGCCGCCTCAAGGTGCCGCCAAACTCCGTTGAAGCCGAGCAATCCCTGATTGGCGGGCTGATGCTCGACAATGCCGCCTGGGACAAGATCGCCGATCTTGTGACGGCGTCGGACTTCTACAGGAAGGACCATCGCCTGATCTTCGCCGCGATCGCAGAACTCGCCGAGGACAGCCAGCCTTGCGACGTCGTTACCGTGTCGGAGTTTCTCGGCAATCGCAACGAACTTGCCGCGGCGGGCGGCCTCGAGTACCTCGCTACCCTGGCCAATGAGACCCCGGGTGCGGCGAATGTCGTGGCCTACGCAAGAATCCTGCGCGAACGGTCGACGTTGCGATCGCTGATCAATGCCGGCAACGAAATCAGCGGCAACGCCTACACCACCGATGGCCGGACGGCAACGGAGCTGGTCGACGAGGCCGAGCGTCTCGTGTTCGAAATAGCCGAGCGTGGCACCCGCGGCAAGTCGGGATTTCGGGCCCTCAAGCACATACTCCCGGAGGCCGTGGATCGAATCGATCTGCTGCACCAGTCCGAGGGCGATATCACCGGCATCTCGACCGGGTTCACCGAATTCGACAAACTGACCGCCGGCCTGCAGCCGGGTGAGCTGATCGTCATCGCCGGGCGCCCGTCGATGGGCAAGACCACGCTGGCTATCAACATCGCCGAAAACGCCGCGATCGGCGCGCGGGTGCCCACTGCAATCTTTTCCATGGAAATGCCGTCCCAGCAACTGGCTTTTCGCATGATTTCCTCGCTCGGCAGGGTGAATCAGACGCACTTGCGCACCGGCAAGTTTCCCGACGAGGACTGGTCACGTATCAATACCGCAGTACAGCTGATGTCCGATGCGCCGATCTTCATCGATGACACGCCTGCCATGTCGCCCACCGAAATTCGCGCGAGATCGAGACGCCTGAAACGTGAGCACGGCCTGGGGCTGATCGTCGTGGACTACATGCAACTCATGCAGGTACCGGGCAACAAGGAAAACCGGGCCACCGAGATATCCGAGATCTCGCGATCGCTGAAAGCGCTGGCCAAGGAACTGAGCTTGCCCATCATCGCGTTGTCCCAGCTCAACCGCAGCGTCGAGCAACGAACCGACAAACGCCCTGTGATGTCGGATCTGCGCGAATCGGGTGCCATCGAACAGGATGCCGACCTGATCGTCTTCATCTATCGCGAGGAAGTCTACAATCAGGACACGCCGCGAAGGGGTATTGCCGATATCAGCATCGCCAAGCAGCGAAATGGTCCGATTGGCGACTTCCCGCTGACCTTCGTCGGCCGATTCACCAAGTTCGAAAACTGGGCGCCTGAATCCTACATGGGCGAGGACTACCCTTGAGCTTCGGCGCGCGGGTTCGAATCCGGCTCGGCGCACTCCAGCATAATTTCTCCCTCCTCAAAGAGGCTGCGGGCGGCGCAAGAATCTGCTCGGTAATCAAAGCCAATGCTTTCGGTCACGGATTGCTCACGGTGGCCAGGGGCCTTCCGCAATCCGACAGTTTCGCGGTCGCCCGTTTGAGCGAGGCGCGCGTGCTGCGTGACAACGACATCGACAAACCGGTAGTGCTGCTCGCCGGCGTGATGAACGCCGACGACCTTAAGGAAGCGCTGCGCCTCGATTGCGAGCTGGTCGTGCACAATCGCCAGCAGCTCGAACTGCTCGAGGCGTTACCTGCCGGTGCCGCGACAGTGTGGCTCAAAGTCGATACCGGCATGCATCGCCTCGGTATCGACCCGACCGATGCGCCGGCCTACCTGGCGCGCCTGCGGGCCTGTCGAGCCGTGCGCGAGCTGCGACTGATGTCGCACCTGGCCAATGCGGACAACACCAGCGACCCGATGACCGCACGGCAACTTGCGTGCTTCAGGCAGGTCGCCGCGGATTTTCCCGGCGACGTCAGCGTTGCGAATTCCGCCGCCATACTGGGGTGGCCGGAAGCCCGCGCGGCGCTATCGGCGGAACCGTCGCGGGTCTGGGTTCGACCGGGGATCGCGCTCTACGGGATCTCGCCGTTTCCGAATCGCTGCGGCAATGAACTCGGTCTGCAGCCGGTGATGGAGTTCGAATCCCACCTGATTGCGGTCAAATCGGTAAAAGAGGGCGCTGCGGTCGGGTACGGCGGCAACTGGAGAGCACCGCGCGATACGGTTGTGGGTATCGTGTCGGCAGGATACGGCGACGGTTATCCGCGTTTCCTGCCGTCGGGCACGCCGGTGCTCGTAAACGATCGGCGTGTACCGCTGATCGGAACGATTTCGATGGACATGCTGGCCGTCGAGCTGGGACCGGATGCAGAAGATCAGCCCGGTGACACGGTGCTCCTGTGGGGGGCCAGGCTGCCTGCGGAAGAAGTGGCGGCCTGTGCGGGTACTATTGCCTACCAGCTCATCTGCGGAGTCACACACCGGGAGTCGAGCGAAGTAATTCCCGCACAGGCATAGGCGGCAGCCTGTGTGTGTTGCATCAGCTGATAAAGAAACCCATCTTCACGCCGGCAAGTTGCACGACATCGTTGTCGGACAGTTTGCGGGCCTGGGCGCCGATGGGCTGGCCATTGACCAGCGTGTAATCCCCTTCGTCGCCGCTCTCGACGTGCACGATG